>JASHYU010000220.1 GCA_030042855.1 Thermoplasmata archaeon | reverse complement strand
GCGTGATTCTCCGTGGCACGGAGAAGTAGCCTTCCGCGATCGCCCGCTTCAGGAGCGCGGTCTGCGCTCGCGTGAGCCGCGGAAGATGGGACCGCAGGGGAGCTCGCCGGGTCCACGTCAACCGGAGGTGGGGATCGATCGATTGTGCGAACCGAACGATCCGCTGGAACTCCGGGGCGCGGGCGACCACCTCCCATTCGATCGCCCCGCCCTGGACGCGCATCGGGAACGGGAGGGGGACCTCGAGTTGCCGGTACAGCTCGATCACCGGGGGACCAACGAAGCGTACACGGTAGAGCGAGCCGGGCCCGACCTCGGCGAGACAATCGACGTCGGAGACATCCGGGTAGCGCGCGATCTCACGACTCCAGAGGCCGGGGGGCCGACCCCCGATCCAGACATCCGCAACGACCTGGGTGCGACCGATCTCGCTCCGGCCGAGTACCTCGAGCGCGACCGTGGGGTGCCGCCGCGAGAACGGCCCGAGCCAGATCGTGTCCGGGATTCGGATGCGAAGCGTGGCGACGAGGAGCCGATCTTCCGAGTCGTTCGAGAATTTGGGGGGGAACCGGGCGCTGCTCCGTTTCCCGGGGCCCGGCGAACTCGAGGTGGACGCGCGCGCCGGCTCGGTTCGATCACTCGGTTGAGGGTTGTCGAGCGCCCCGAACGATATGGACCGCGAGACGGCGAGTTCCATCGGTACGCGGGCCAGGAGGGGGCGGCGAGAGATAGGCGTTCCGACCCGAGCTCCGGCGGGAGCTCGCTAGAGGCGCGCCTTGCGGAACACGCGGTCGACGTAGGCGACGTCGGTCGGGGATACCGAGCGCCGTCGTCGGGCCCCCGCCAGAGGAGCCCCCCGCTCGAAGTGGATGCGGGCGTCGCGCCAGAGGGTCGGCGAATCTCCCTCGATGCGTATCGACTGGTTGAACTGCTCGGCGCCGGGAGGGGGGGGTCCGGTGTACCCGACGAAGAGGGCGCAACGAGCCCACGCGAACGCCGACAAGGCCGGACCCAGGGCGGAGACGTCGAACCGCTGCTCGAGCCGATCCGAGTTCGCGATCGCCAATAGATTGGCGTCGCCGGCCGGCGGCATCTCGCCGAGGATCTCCTGCACGAGAGCGGGCAGACGGAGGAACTCGGCGACGTGCGCGAGGGTCTCAGGAGGCTCATCGGACCGGACGATGTCGAAGAGCGCGGCGCCCGAGTCCACGGGCTCGGACTCGAGCCCCGAGACCGGATCAATCGTCCAGACCCGCTTCGAGTCGATCCACCCGAGACGGACCGGGTCCCAGCGGGGGACGTTCTCCTCCACCGTGCGGATGTCGATCCACCGGAACTCCCGGTTCACGTTCTCCGAGATGGCGTAGAGGAGGAGGTTCACCAGCGATCGCGACGACCCGTGCACGAGCACGGAGGGCACCGGGCCCCGGCCCGAGATCCCGGCGGCCCCGGCGGCCGGGATCTTTCGGGCGGGGAGACGGCGGGAGAGCAGGCCGCTCCCGGGAGGCGTGGGCCCTTCCGCCGGACGAGCCTCCGCCGGGGGGTCGTTCGATCCGAGGAGGGACCACTGGGCTCCGTTGACCAACTGATCCGGCGGACCGATCCGGGGCGACATGCGCGTACTGAGGGCGTTGAGGACCGAACAGTAGGATGAGCCGACGTACGAACGATTTCGCGGAACCGAACGGGTTCTAGTCGACCCGGCGGTTCGAGCTCGCCCCTCGAGGAGGGGCAGCGCCGTGCCCGTCCAGCGGCGCAGAATATATCGCCGAAAGATCCCTTCCGAGCGACCGGGCTCATGCCGAGCGGTGCGCGTCGACGGGACCGAGACGACCGATCGTCCGGGCCGACCGCCCACACCCGATCTCGGGCTCGGCCGCGGGGTGGAGCGGAGGAGCGTCTGAGCCGCCTCCGTCGAGCGGAGGTCGAGGCGACGTCGGTCCGTCTGATCCTGGCGACGATGCGCCTCAAGATGCGCCGGGGCACGTGGACCGCGGCCTTCACCGCGCGGCACCCGACGCTCCGGATCGAGGCGCTGAACCGCACCGACGTGACGGCGGAGGTCTCCGTGTCCGACTACTGGATCAGTGGGGGGAGCCCGGGCGAGTGGGCCCGGGAGATCGCGTCGTATCCCGACGTGCTGCACGTCGACAGCCTGGCGGCGCTGGGCGACGGCTGCCTATACCGTCTCAAGTACCGCAACCCCCCGATCATCGCGCTCTACCGGCGGCTCAAGCTGCCGCTCCAGTTTCCGTTGCGCATGCAGGCGGGCGTCATCACGTGGGAGGTCGTCGCCCGGCAGAACGAGTTCAAGGCGGTCCTCGACTACCTGCGAGGGGCCGACGCCGAGGTGCAGATCACCTCGGTCCGCCGCCGGCCCCTGTGGAGCCATCTGCCGGTGCTGACGGAGTCGCAGCACCAGCTGCTCACGGAAGCGTTGTCGGCCGGATACTTCGCCGTCCCGCGCGGGATCACCCTGACCGATCTCGCGCGGAAGCTCGACCGGAGCAAGTCCTCGGTCTCCGTGGGGATCGCGCTCATCGAGAAGAAACTCGTCGAGAGCGCGCTGAGCGCCGGCACCCTCGGCTGACCGCTTCCCCGCGGACGGTCGGTGGCCATGCATGTATACGTACTTATACATATCTCGCCGAGGGCCGGAAATCCCGATTTCCCGGCGGGAGACGGTCCCCACCGAAGGTCGCCCGCGGGTTTATGTGGTAGGACTCCCGCAATTACAAGCTACTAGATGCCGGGTGAACTGGTAGCACCGAGCCGCCGGGCTCGGGCCGGGGTGCCAGCGATCGCTGTCCATGCTCTGGGCCGAACGCCCGGACGGCCCTAGGAACCGAATGTCCGCGGTCGCTTCCCCGGGCGGACGGCGCATGGGCTGGGGGCCGGCTCTCGTCCTCCTCATCCTCGCCGGGAGCGCCTTCGCGTCCGTCGGGGTCGCGGCGGCCCAATCCCCGAGCTCTCCCGCGCCCCCCCCGCACCCCGCTCCGCTTCTCTCGACCGTCCCGGTGACGGATACGCTGGTGCAGGGCGGGTCGACCTCGGTCCTGGCGACGATCCCGACCACGGGCACCGCCCCATACTCCTGGGAGTGGATGGTCAGCGCGAACGGCGGCCGGACCTACGCGGAGGCGACCTCGGCACAATGCGCGGTCCCGAGCGGCACCGCGCGGGCGGCCGGGGCCGAGGTGAGCTGCTCGTTCTCGACGTCCATCGCCACGCCCCCGGGGACGTACTACTTCGAGCTCCAGGTCACCGACAGGGCCTCCGTCCCGGAGACCATCGATTCCCCTGTGTCATCCGCCGTCACGGTCGCGCGGGCCCCGGCGGTCGCCAGTTCTCCCGACGTCGCCTCGCCCCGCTTCGAGACCGATCCGCAGGAGGACTGCACGGGCGGGTGTGACGGGGACAACTGGTTCGGCGGGACCGGAGGTTCCGGGGCGCTCGCCATCACGACCACCTCGGCGGACGAACTCCTCGTGCTCGAGATCACCGACTCGGGCCAGTCGGCCGCCGACCTCTCCACGGCCGACGTCTCGGACACCCACGGCTCGACGTGGAACCTCGAGTCCAACCACGAGTGGGACGGGGCCGGGCACGTTCAGTACGTCTTCTACGCGGTGGATCCCACGACCGGGGCCGATACGATCACGGTCGATCCGGACGCGGGCACCCACACGACCACCACGACGGCCACCGCCGTCCTTGCCGCGTTCTCGAACTTCGACACGGCCGCGCCGATCGCGGCGATCGGGACGTTCGGGACGAACACCGGGACCCAGTCGACCGCGAGCGTCACCACGACCGTCGCGCCCACGACGATCCTCGGCGTGGTCTCGACCACGGACGGGGCCAGCGATTTCACGGCGACCACCTCCCCGGCGTTCACCGAAGCCGGCACGATCAACGACGGCGACGCGACGGCGTCGTTCCTCGAGTACTACGCCGCTTCGGCGACTGGCACCTACACGTCCGAGCCCACCTGGACGGGTTCCGTCCGGTGGGGCGCGGAGGCGATCGCGATCCAGGGCGCCTCCCCGCTGTCCGTGACGGTCGCTCCGACGACGGAAGTGATGGACGTCGGCCAGTCGGCCACGTTCACCGCGACGGCGACCGGCGGGACGGGCACCCTCGCGTATGCCTGGTCGGTCTCCTCGGGCAGCTGCCCGGGTTTCTCGAACTCGGGGGCGTCCACCCTGAGCTACGCGCCCTCGGGCACCACGGACAACTGCGTCCTGACCGTCACCGTCGAGGACAGCCGGAGCGCCACCGCGCAGCCGACGACACCGGCGTCGGTGACCGTCAACAGCCGCCTCGCCGCGCCGGGCGCGCCCACGCTGAGCGCGGCCGCGATCGACGTGAACCAGGCCGAGACCGTGACCGGGACGATCCCCTCGACGGGCACTCCGACGTATTCCTGGACCTGGATCGCCTCGGTGGATGGGGCCGCGTACGCGACCGAGACTCACTGCGCGACCGATGGCGGGACCGGCGCGGCGGCCGGGGCGACCGAGACCTGCGCGATCGCCGCCAGCGCGCTCACGGCCGGCGATACCTACACGTTCGAGCTCGAGGCAACCGACAGCGCGACGAGCCCCAACACCGTGACGTCGACCGCATCGGCCACGCTCACGGTCAGCTCGACGCTCCTCGCGCCGACGACCCCCACGCCGAGCGCGAGCAAGCTCGACGTGAACCAGGCACTGAGCGTCACGGCGACGATGCCCTCCACCGGCACGCCGACCTATTCCTGGACGTGGCTGATCGCGGTCAACGCTGGGGCGTACGGAACGGCCACCGAGTGCTCGACCGACAGCGGCAGCGGGGCGGCGGCCGGGGCGACCGAGACCTGCTCGGTCGGCGCGAACGGCCTCACGTCGGGCGACTCGTATACGTTCGAGGTGAAGGTGACCGACAGTGCGACGACCCCCGAGTCGACGATCTCCGCCGGTTCCTCGAGCGTCACCGTCGCGAGCGCGCTGGGCGCCCCCGGGGCGCCGTCGGTGAGCGCGGCGAAGCTGGACGCGAACCAGGCGCTCACGATCACGGGCACGATCCCGACGAGCGGGACGGCGACCTACGGCTGGCAGTGGCTCGTCGCGGTCAACGGGGGCGGCTACGGTTCGACCTCGAACTGCGCCGTGAACGGCGGTTCCGGCGCGGCCGCCGGCGCGGGCGTCTCGTGCGTCATCGCGGCGGACGCTCTCACTCCGGGAGACTCCTACACCTTCGAGCTCGAGGTCACGGACAGCGCGACCTCGCCGGAAGCGGCCACCTCGGCCGCCTCGAGTTCCGTCGCCGTGAGTTCGGCCCTGGGAACTCCGGCGACCCCTTCGCTCAGCGCGGCGCAACTCGATGTGAACCAGGCCGAAACGATCACCGGGACGATCCCGACCTCGGGCAGCGCGACGTACGCCTGGACCTGGCTGGCCTCGGTCGGGGGCGGGACGTACGCCACGGAAACCCACTGCGCGACGGACGGCGGGAGCGGGGCTGCCGCGGGCGCGACCGAGACCTGCGCGATCGCGGCGAACGCGCTCACGGCCGGGGACACCTACACCTTTGAACTCGAGGTCACGGACAGCGCGACGACCGCGGAGACGGCGACCTCCGCCGCCTCGGCGACCCTGACCGTGAACTCTCAGCTCGCCTCGCCCGCGACGCCGACGTTGAGCGCGACCAAGCTCGACGTCGATCAGACCCTCACGGTGTCGGGCACCGTCCCCTCGACGGGTACCCCGAGCTACGCGTGGACCTGGCTCGTCGCGGTGAACGAGGGTACCTTCGGCACCGCGACCGAGTGCGCGACGGACGGCGGGAGCGGGGCGGCGGCCGGGGCCACCGAAACGTGCTCGATCGGATCCGACGACCTCACCACCGGAGACTCCTATGCGTTCGAACTCGAGGTGACGGACAGCGCGTCGACGGCCGAGTCGGCGACTTCAGCTGCGTCCTCGTCCGTGACGGTGAGCTCGCAGCTCGCCGCTCCGGCCACGCCCACGGTCAGCGCGGTCGCGCTCGACGTGAACCAGGTGGAGACCGTGACCGGCACGATCCCGACGACCGGCACGGCGACGTACGGCTGGACCTGGCTCGTCTCCGTCGGCGGCGGGACGTACGCGGCCGAGACCCACTGCGCGACGAACAGCGGGAGCGGCGCGGCCGCGGGCGCCACGGAGACGTGCGCCCTCGCGGCGAACTCGCTCACGGCGGGCGACACCTACAATCTCGAGCTCGAGGTGACCGACAGCGCGACCTCGCCCGAGACGACGACCTCGTCGGCCTCGGTGACGATCCACGTGAACTCGGCCCTCGCCGCACCGGCGGCGCCGTCTCCGAGCGCGGCCAAGCTCGACGAGAACCAGGCGCTCACCGTGACGGCGACGATCCCCACGAGTGGGACGCCGACCTACTCCTGGACGTGGCTCGTATCCGTGAGCGGCGGCACCTACACTACCGCCACCGCGTGCGCGACGGACGGCGGGAGCGGGGCGGCGGCCGGGGCCACGGAGACATGCTCGATCGGATCCGGCACTCTCGTCGCCGGCGATTCCTATGCCTTCGAGCTCGAGGTCTCGGACAGCGCCTCCAGCCCGGCGAGCGTGACGTCGGCGGCGTCCGCCTCCGTGGCCGTGAGCTCCCAGCTCGCCGCGCCCGCCGCCCCGGCCCCCGGGGCGACCAAGCTCGACGCCAACCAGCCCCTCACGGTCACCGCGAGCCTGCCCACGAGCGGCTCGGCGACGTACGCGTGGATCTGGCTCGTCGCGGTCAACGCTGGGGCGTACGGAACGGCCACCGAATGCTCGACCGACAGCGGCAGCGGGGCGGCGGCCGGGGCGACCGAGACGTGCTCGGTCGGCTCGGGCGGGCTCACCGCCGGCGACTCCTACACGTTCGAGATCAAGGTCACCGACAGCGCGACGATCGCCGAGACCGTCACCTCGGCGGCGTCCTCGAGCGTCTCGGTCGACTCCGAGCTGGGCGCCCCCGGGGCGCCGTCGGTGAGCGCGGCGAAGCTGGACGCGAACCAGGCGCTCACGATCACGGGCACGATCCCGACGAGCGGGACGGCGACCTACGGCTGGCAATGGCTCGTCGCGATCGGCGCTGGCTCCTACGCCGATGCCTCGCAGTGCGCCTCCAACAGTGGTTCGGGCGCCGCCGCGGGCGCGACCGAGACCTGCGCGATCGCGGCGAACGCGCTCACGGCCGGGGACACCTACACCTTTGAACTCGAGGTCACGGACAGCGCGACGACCGCGGAGACGGCGACCTCCGCCGCGTCCCAGTCCGTCGCGGTGAGCGCCCCGCTCGCGGCGCCCGCCGCTCCGACGCCGAGCGCGACCTCGCTGGATGCGAACCAGGCCCTCACGGTGACGGGCGAGATCCCGACGACCGGGAGCTCGCCGTACTCGTGGACCTGGCTCCTTTCCCTCAACGGCAGCGCCTTCGTCACCGCGACCCAGTGCGCGGTCGACGGGGGGACGGGCGCCGGCGCGGGCTCGACCGAGCATTGCGCCGTTCCGGCGTCCACGTTCGCCGCCGGCTCCACGCTCGCCTTCGAGCTCCGCGTCAGCGACGGCGCCTCGTCCCCGGAATCGGCGACCTCGGCCGCCACGGGGTCCGTCGCGGTCAATTCCGAACTTACCGCACCCACCGCGCCCCTTCCGAGCGCCACGAGCATCGATGCGACCCAGCCCCTGACGGTCTCGGTGACGCTCCCCTCGAACGGGACGCCGACCTACGCCTGGCAGTGGCTCGTCTCGGTGAACGGCGGCGCGTACTCGGACGCCACGGTCTGCGGCGCGACCGCCTCCGGTTCGGGGGCCGCCGGTGGCGCGTCCGAAACCTGCTCGGTCCCGGGCGACACCCTCGCGGGCGGGGACACCTATACCTTCAAGCTCCAAGTGACCGACAGCGCTTCGACGCCCGAGTCGGACGATTCGGCAGCCTCACCCACCGTCTCGGTCAGTTCGCCTCTCGACGGGGGCGCGCCGAGCCCGGCGGGGACGGTGGTCGATGCCGGCCAGTCGGTCCTGCTCTCGGCGAATCCCGCCGGCGGGAGCGGCGCGGACACCTACCAGTGGTACTCGGGGAGCAGCGCCAGTGCGTGCGTCGCGCTGGGCGCTCCGATCTCCGGGGCGACCGGTGCCACGTACCGCGCCTCGCCGACGAGCACCACGTACTACTGCTACGTCGTGGAGGACTCGTCGGGCGACCGGGCGGCATCCACCGCGCTGCTCGTGACCGTCAACGCCGCGCTCACG
>JASHYU010000219.1 GCA_030042855.1 Thermoplasmata archaeon | reverse complement strand
AGGACGACGACGCCGGAAGGTTGGCGAAGACGATCGTCTCGTTGAGGTCGACGTCGGTCCACGGGATCGTTCCCGACGACGGGTGCGGCCCGGGGTAGCCGTGGACCGTCGCGACCGAGAACGCGAGCGAGCGCAGGGGGACCGCCCAGCCGGGGACGTAGAAGAACGGGTTGGAGGTGAGGTACGTCTCCCCGCCGAGGGTGACCGTCCAGGCGGTGTCGTTCGCGAGGTCCTTCTCGAAGAACTCGAGGTACAGGCCCGAGAACGACGCGAGCGGGGACTTGTCCTTCACGGGGGGGGACGCGGTCGAGTTGATCACGTAGGCCCCCGAACCGGAGTGGTCGGCCCAGTAGTTCTGGCTGAACGTCGACGAGACGTCCTCCGAGCCGTTCGCGAGGGCCTGGTCGGTCAGGGAGTCGAACGAGCCGTGGACGTCCGAGCCGTTGTTCCCGATGAAGTTGTTCTGCTCGATCGTGTCGACCGTGCCGTTCTCCAGGAACAGCGCGTCGGTCGCCGACAGCTCGAACGTGCTGTCCTCGACGGTCGTGTGGGAACAGTTGTTGAGGACGAGCGAGATGTTCACGGTGCCGTAGGCGAACACCTCGCTGACGGTCGAGTAGTTCGTGGAGTTCAGCTCGACCGCCTCGCCGCCGTACCAGGCGAGCACCTCGGCGGCGGTGAGGTACGTCGAGTTGTTCGACCAGACCGCGAACGGGTAGTCGGCCGCGCTGACGTTCGTGATCTCCCCGTTCTCGGCGTTGACGCTCACGACCGCCGAGACCGGCTCGACCGTGTACGTGCTGAGGAACGTCTCGTAGTACTCGGCGGCGCTCCCGAGGGTCGCGTTGGACGCCGAGACGTTCGTGACGTTGACGTAGCTCGAGTTCTCGACCAGCGCCCCGATCGAGACGTTCTCCACCTCGATCCCGGAGATCTCCCCGTACGTCGTCTCGTTGACGAGGGCGGCGACCGACCCGCCGCTCGCGCGCAGCTCCTTCGCCGTGAGGTGATCGCCGTCGGTCATGTTGACGCCGGTGCTGTTGTTGGTCGCCGCGATCGACGTGAGGTCGAGGTGGGAGCTGTGCAGCGCGACGACCCCGACCGCCTGGTCGTTCGCCGCGAGGTCCGAGAACGAGCCGTCCGTGGACTCGTTGAACGCCGAGACGACCGCCGCTCCGGGCCCGTCGGCGGAGCCTCCGGTGACGCCCACGATCGTGTCGTCCGTCAGGTTGAGGCCGGTGCCGCTGTAGTCGCTCGCGACGTCGACCGTGCTGAACGCGAGGTCCGAGCTGTTGTTCCACCAGCCGACCTCGGCCGGCTCGGTGGCGGTCCCGAGGGCGCTGAGGCCGGCGACCCCCCCGTGGTCGGTCGAGTTCGCGATCACGCCGATCGAGTCCGGGCCCACGGTCAGCGACGAGACGTTCAGGCCGACCGCGGCGTCGCTCTCGACGCCGACCGCCGAGTCGCTCGCCGAGAGGTTCGAGGCCGAGAACGACCCGCCCCCCTCCACGTCCACGACGGCGGAGAAGACCCCGCTCGCGGTCCCGACCGAGAGGTTCGTGTGAAGCGACTCGTCGGCGAGCAGGCCGAACGAGCCGCTCAGCGCCGACAGGTCGGAGACGTCGGTCGACCGGGCGTCGATCGCCATCACCCCGACGACGCCGTTGTCGCCGGAGATCCCGGTCGCGCGCGCGTCGGTCGTCCGATAGAACTCGACGGTCGACGGGGGGAAGATCGTCTCCGTCGCGACGCCCGAAACGGTCGTGTTGCCGACGGCGTCGTGGCCCGAGCCGCCGTAGAAGAAGTACCCCTGGCCCCACGTCGAGCCGGCGAACTCGGTGACGCTCACTCCGTCGTACGTGTAGTCGGCCCCCGACTGGTGGAAGCCGCTCAGGCGGACGGAGAGGTTGACGTCGTCCGTCGCGACCAGCGTGAACACCGGCGACCCGTACGGGTTCACCTGGAGGAACGCCGACGCGAGCGAGACGTCCGAGCCGTTGAGCCAGACCGTGTCCGCGGCCGAAGCGTAGGTCTTCCCGGCGAGCGCGGTCTGGGCGAACGCGGCCGCCTGCGCCGCCCCGTCCAGGTAGAGCGGAGCGTCCAGCTCCCCCGACTGGGCGGTGAGCGTGAGGGCGGAGCTCGTGTTCGCGGAGACCAAGGCCGAGCCGGCGAGGTATCCGTCGGCGTACGCGGTGAAGTTGTACTTGGTGCCGGCCGCGGGCGGCGGGAGCACCGCGGTCAGCACCCCCGCCGGGTCGACCGGGACGAACGAGTCGCCGGCCGCCCCGAGCGACGTGTTCGTCGCGACGACGAGCGCGTAGTCGGGGTCGAGCGTCAGCTGGACGGTGATCCACCCGGGGGAGGCCGACGGTGCGTAGGTGTCTCCGGTCGTGTTCCAGAGGCCGTAGGCGAACGACGGGCCCTGGGAGAGGTACGCGGTCGGGGCGCCGTCGACGGTGCGGTACGTGACCGCCACCCCGGCCGACGTTTCGGTCGAGTCGACCCCGAAGTCGAACGCGGAACGGATCGGGCTGTAGGCCCCC
>JASHYU010000218.1 GCA_030042855.1 Thermoplasmata archaeon | reverse complement strand
TCCAGGAGTACTCCCCGGACGTCTCGCTCAACCCGTCGGCGAAGCCGCTCACCTTCTCGCTGCGCCACATCGAGCCGCGCGAGCTGCTCGTCTTCATGGGCCTCACGAACGTGAAGACGTTCCTCGCGCCGCTGAAGCAGCTCATCGAGCGCGTCGGGGCGGCGAACCCGGACTACACGGTCGCCGATCTCGTTCGAGCGGCCGAAGCCGGCGAAGGGATGATCTTCGAGACGCTCCACGAGCGGCTCCAGTACGTCGATCAGACGAAGCTGCTGGGCCCGAAGGGGACGTCGCTGAACGAACTCGTCCAGCGCGGCCAGGCGACCTTGGTCAACCTGCGCGGCGTCGCGCCCGACGTCCAGGAGCTCGTCGTCGCCCGGATCTCGACGACGCTCTTCGACAACCGCAAGAAGGGGAAGATCCCGCCCTTGTTCCTCGTCATCGAGGAGGCGCACAACTTCGCCCCGCAGCAAGGCACGGCGACCTCGTCGCGGATCCTGAAGAACATCGCGAGCGAGGGCCGGAAATTCGGTCTCGGTCTGTGCGTCGTGACCCAGCGCGCCGCGCGGATCGACAAGAGCGTCCTCTCCCAGTGCAACACCCAGTTGATCCTCCAGGTCACGAACCCGCTCGACCTCCGCGCGATCGCGCAGTCGATCGAGGGGCTCACCGACGGGATGACCGAGATGATCCAGTCGCTCCCCGTCGGGACCGCCCTCATCACCGGCGGCGGCTACCACACCCCGCTCTTCTGCGAGATCCGCCCGCGGGCCACGCGGCACGGGGGCGAGAGCGTCCAGATCGTCGCCGCGTAGGTCCGCCGGTCCGTGCGGGGCCCGACGGGGCGCGGGCCTAGGTCGACCGGGCCGAGTCGATCAGGTAGCGGGTGACCAGCCGCACGCCGAAGCCGGTCGCCCCGAGGTTCTGGTAGGAGGGCTGGTACTTCCGGGTCGTCGTGGACGTGTACGCCGGCCCGGCGATGTCGAGGTGCGCCCACGCGGTCTTCCCGACGAACGTCTCGAGGAACGCCGCCGCCGTCAGCATCCCGGCCGGCGGGATCTCCGTCGAGTTCCGGACGTCCCCGATCTCGCTCTTGACGAGCTCGCGGTGGTAGTCGGTGAGCGGCATCCGCCAGACCGGCTCGCCGGTCGCGGCCGACGCGGCGAGCAGGCCCTGGGCGAGCTTGTCGCTCGTCGCCACGAGCCCGGCGGTGTCGTCGCCGAGCGCGATGACCTCGGCCCCCGTGAGCGTGGCGAGATCGATCACCTCGTCGGGACGGTACTGGTCGACGACGTAGCCGAGGCCGTCCGAGAGCACGACCCGGCCCTCGGCGTCCGTGTTCAGGACCTCGATCGTCTTGCCGTTGAAGGTCCGCACGAGGTCGCCCGGCCGGTAGGAGGAGCCGCTGGGGAGGTTCTCCGCACAGCACAGGACGCCGATCACGCGGGGCGGCACCTTGAACGTCGCCGCCGCCCGCACGATCCCGAGGACCGCGACGGCGCCCGACTTGTCGAACTTCATGTTCGACATCTGGGGCGCCGGCTTGATCGAGATCCCGCCGGAGTCGAACGTGATCCCTTTGCCCACCACCGCGATGGTCCGCCCCCGTTTCGCCCCGCCGGGGTACTCGAGCACGATCAGGCGCGGCGGGTGGACCGAGCCCGAGCCCACCGCCAGGATCCCGCCGCAGTGCATCTCGGCGAGCTTCTGCTCGTCGAAGACCGTCACCTTGAGCCCGAGCTCCTTCGCGAGCGAGCGCGCCTCCTCGGCGAGCCGCTCGGGCGTCGCGGTGTCGGCGGGCAGGTTCGCGATGTCCCGGGTCCAGCAGACCACGTCCGCGAGCTCGCCTTCCTCGCCGATCGCCCGCTTGAGGGCCATCTCGTCGCGCCCGTGACCCTCGCCCAGGTGGATCGTGATCTCCTCGACGCCACCGTCGGTCTTCGACTGGTACTTCGTGAACTCGTAGCCGCCGAGCACGGCCCCGTCGACGAGGGCGCGGGCCGCCGCCTCCGCCTCGACCGGCTCGACCGCGAACGATGCGAGGCGGAAGCCGACCGTGCGGGCTCCCCGCCCCTTCAACGTCCGGACGGCCTCCGCGGCCGCCCGGCGCGCCGTCTCGGCCCGGTAGGCGTCCCGGGGGCCGAGCCCGACGAGCAGGAGGCGGCCCCGCCCGTCCGGCCGGTGGAGGACCGTGATCTCGCGCCGCTTGCCGCGGATCTCCTTGCGCTCCCAGGCGGACTTCACGAGCCCTTTCGTCGCCTCGTTCTCCTTCTCGAGGCCCGGGGGCAGCGGCTCGCTCCCCTTGTCCCCCCGCTCGAACACCCCGCCGACGACCGCGTCCGGCGCGGCCGCGAGGGCGTCCCGACGGTCCGTGAGGACCTTCATGGGACGCCGACCGCGGTACTAGAACGAAGGTCGGATCTTGCTCCGGTCGATCCGGATCCCGGTCGGCGTGACGGCGAGCAGGTTCTTCGCGATGCCAGCGACATCCCCGCCCGTATCCTTCGCCACGTTCTTCAGGTCGACGCTCATACGCTTGACCGCGATCTGGTCGTTCGCGATGGACGTATAATCGAGCAGCACGATGTCGCCCTGGTAGGCGAGCTTCGTGACCTCGTGGAGGTCTTCGAAGCGGAGGATCTCGGCCAGCCGGACCGTGCCGCGGGCACCCACGAGGGCCCCGGCCTCGTCCTCGAACTGCATCGCCCCGAGGTCGAGGAACGATCCCTCTTCCAGCGTGTCCGATCCGTGATGCCGTCGAAGAAGCCCACCTGATTTCGCCATGGCGATCTGTCGCACTCCCGAACCCGCCGACGCGGCCTTCGATTCTTAAGCGTATTGTTCGAGGCGCGACGGATCGACGCTCGATCCGGGGCCGACGGCCCCCCGGGGGTCACGCGCTCGGGGGGAACCGGAGGCAGATCGTCACCCGGTAGACGTCGTGCCCGTCCTTTCGCCCGAAGAGGCTCGCCGATTCCTTGAGCTTGGCCCCGAACTTCTGCCGGGCGAGCCGGGCGATCGAACGC
>JASHYU010000217.1 GCA_030042855.1 Thermoplasmata archaeon | reverse complement strand
CCGGCGCGACGGAATCGGACCCCCAGGCCAAGTTTGGGGTCGCCATCAACAGCACCCCCATCACGTATCCGATCTCTCCGGCTCCGCCGCTCCGAAGCATCAACTTCTGCGTCGCGATCAACACGCCGGCGATCGCGACTCCGGGGCCGACCCGCAGTCTCATCTGGTACGGCCCCTACGTGTCGCTGCCCGCCGGGACCTACGTCATCACGGCCAATGTCTCGGCACAACTCGCGGCGGGCGCGAACCTCTCGGACCCGATCCTCACGATGGCGGGCGGTCCGTACTTTATTCCCAACCTCTACAACTTCTCGCTCACCGCGGCCGACTTCCGTGGGTCGGGCTGGACGAACATCACGTGGAGCTTGTCGCTCCCGACCCCTTACCCGCTGATGGAGTTCGAAGGGTATCTCGACTACACCGATGGAAGCGCGAACGGGAGCGTGACGCTGAACTACATCGAGGTCCGGGCCTGACGGATGGGACCGGCCCCCTCCCTCCCCCGCGCTACCGGACGGACATCTGCCGGTGGTATAGGGTCCGTCCCAGGGCGGGGGAGGCGAGGAACGGCGCGATCCCGATCACCCCCAGCAGATCCTCTCGGACGGGGAAGGTCGTGGCGAACCGCGGCAGGGACCCGAGCAAGCGGACGAAATCGCGGCGGCGGGCTCGGGTCGAGCGGAACGTCCGGGCCAGGTCGTTCACCCAGATCCGGGCATCGACGATCTCGACAACCCGCCCTCCGTGGAGCCGGGCGACGCACTCGCGGGTCACGCGATAGTCCTCGCTGGCCCGCGCGGCGAACCCCTGCAATCGCGCGAGCCGCTCGCCCGAGGACCCGGGACCCGTCGACGTCGAGTTCTCCCCGTGGATCCGGTACCGGGTCAGGGCGTCCGCGTCGATCAGGATCGATCCCGGGCCGGCGAGCGCCGCGAAGAAGAGCAGCGTGTCGGAAGCGACGTGGACCCGGGAGAGGTACGGCAGCGTCGCTTCGGCAATGGAACGGGAGACCGCGCACGAGCTCGAGTTGAAGTCGGGCAGCTGACCGGCGAGTCGTCGGCTTTGCGCGATCTTCCCCGCATTCTCGAGAAACAGCGTGCGGGCATGACTCGGCTGGGGCAATCGAAAGGCCCGAATCGTGTCGCGCGCGAGCGGCCCGCCGTCGGGGCCGATGTAGGAGAACTGGTTGTGATAGAACCCGAGATCCGGGTGCGCGCGGAACGCGGCCAGGACCGTCCGGAGCCGGCGCGGCTCGTACTGGTCATCGTAGTCGAGGAAGGTGAGGATCGCCGCGCGAGTGGCCCGGACGCCGGCGGCGAACTTCGGTCCGGCGGCGAGGTCGGGGGAGAGGATGCTCTGGCCCCCGAGGGTCCGGATCTGGTCGTCGACCGACGCGTCGCGGAAGTTCTTCACGACCACGATCTCGACCTGATCGCGCGGGACGTCCTGCTGGCGGACGCTGTCCAGGGCCTCGCGCAGGAACTCCCGTCGCGTGTGGGCCACGACGACGACCGAGACCAGGGGGGCGGGACCCGGATCCGATGACAGCGACGCGTCGGCCACCCCGCGGGGACGACGAGGGGCGTCCACCTTAACTTTTCACGTAGGGGACCGCGACGACGCGCGGTCGGGGGCGAGGCCCTCGGTCGGGAGGCGAGCGGATACGGTCGTCGCGTCGATCTCCCCTAGCGAACGTCGCCCACAGAGGGCCATCGAGGTCGCGAGTTCCGTGGACAGGAGATCGAGATACCGACGCACCCCGGGACCGCCGCCCGCCGCGAGCGCCCACAGGATCGGCCGGCCGACGCCGACGGCCCGAGCTCCGAGCGCGAGAGCGATCAGGACATCCGCGGCTCGACGGATGCCCCCATCGAGATACACCTCGGTGCGCTCGCCGACCCCCGCCACGATCTCGGGCAGGGCTTCGAGCGAGGGCGCGGACCCGTCCAGCTGGCGACCCCCGTGATTGGAGACGATGACGCCGGCCGCGCCCTGCCCCAGCGCACGCTCGGCGTCGTCGGCGGTCAGGACGCCCTTGACCACCACGGGGAGCTTGGTGATCGACCGGATCTGCCCGATCCGATCCCACGTCGTGGCCGCTTCCGCCCGAAGATGGTAGCGGCCGGACTTGAGCACCGGGCCCCGGGGCGGCGGGAGTACGCCCGGGCCGTTGCCGATCGGAACGGTGGCATCGATCGCAAAACCGGCGCGAGCCTGGGTATCTCGGACGGCGAGCACGGGCACGTCGACCGTGATCACCAAGCCGGAATAGCTCGCCCGTTCCGCGCGCTCGATCAGCGCCCGGCTGGAGGAAAAGTCCGGTTGCAGGTAGAGCTGGAACCATCGGGGTCCCGTGGGCGAGGCACCCGCGATCCTCTCCAGAGAGTCGGACGAGAGCGTGCTAAAGATCGCGAGCACGCCCCCCTCGGCCGCCGCCCGAGCGACGCCCCGTTCGGCGTCGGCGTGCACCTCCCCCAGGTAGGCCATGGGGCAGATGAAGAACGGAGCCCCCACCGGCTGTCCCAAGATCTTCGAGCGAAGCTCGATCGTGGATACGTCGGTCAGGGCCCGCGGACGCAGGGCCCAGCGTCGAAAGGCCGCCTCGTTCCCGCGGAGAGTCCGTTCGTCACCGGAGCCTCCCTCGATGTAGGACCAGACCCGTTCGGAGACCCTCGGCTTCGCGACGGACCGGACCTCGCTCAGCGTTCGGAACGGCTCCGACCTCGCCCGAGGCATGCGCTCCGACACGAGTCGCGGGTCCTAAGAAGTCTCCTCCGAGCGCGCCGCCCGCCGGGTCCTCCCGACCTCACCAGACCTCCGCGAAGATCGCACCGCGAGCGGTCGAACGGGCCGACCTCCGTGGAACTTCTCTTTTATGTGCACCGCGGTTGGACCTACCGTCGTCGCTGAGTCATCATGACCGGTCGGACCGCGCTCATCACCGGGATCACGGGGCAGGACGGATCGTATCTCGCCGAGATCCTCCTGGCGAAGGGCTACCGGGTCGTCGGTCTGGTTCGGCGTCTCAGCACTCCGAACGTGGTCAACTTGGCCGGTATCCGAGAGCAGATCGAGATCTTCGATGGGGACATCTCGGATCAGGTATCGCTGAACGAGACGATCCGACGGGTCCAACCGGAGGAGGTCTACAATCTGGCGGCCCAGTCGTTCGTCGGGACGTCGTTCAGTCAGCCCGTCCTCACGGGCGAAGTGACCGGTATCGGTACGCTGCGATTGCTCGAGGCCGTGAAGGCGTACGCCCCGAACGCGCGATTCTACCAGGCTTCGTCGAGCGAGATGTTCGGGCATGTCGATCGGGAGCCGCAGGACGAGGCCACCCCCTTCCACCCGCGCAGTCCGTACGGCGTCGCGAAGGTCTATGCCTACTGGGCGACGGTGAACTACCGAGAGGCGTACTCCATGTTCGCGAGCAACGGGATCCTGTTCAACCACGAATCGCCCCGGCGCGGGCTCGAGTTCGTGACCCGCAAGATCTCCGATGGCGTCGCGCGGATCGCGACCGGGAAGGCGAAGACCATCACCCTCGGCAACCTCGACGCGAAGCGGGACTGGGGGTACGCTCCGGACTACGTCGAACTGATGTGGCGCACCTTGCAGCACGATCGGCCCGACGAGTTCGTCGGGGCCACCGGAGAGGCCCATTCGGTTCGGGAGTTCCTCGAGGAGGCGTTCCGGCTCGCGGGCCTCGGCAACTGGGAGAAGTACGTGACGGTCGACGCTCAGCTCAACCGCCCGGCGGAGGTGCACAACCTGCGCGGCGACGCGTCCAAGGCGGCGCGGGTCCTGGGCTGGCGACCGAAGACGCTCTTCAAGGACCTCGTCCGCCTCATGGTCGAGGCCGACCTGGACCGCCAGGGAGGCGCGCGTCCGAGCTCCGAGCCGGCTCGGATGGCGCCCGTTCGGTAGTCTCCGACCCCCGCCCCGCCGACGATCGCGGATCGGATCGACCGGACCCGCCCGCCGGGCGACCCTTGGGCCTACGCCGACGACTTCGCGCGCTGCTTGGGATCGGGGCGAGCGGCCGGATCGAGCAGGATGTTCGCGAGCATGCGGGCCTGGGCCTCGGGCTTGAACTCGGACGCTCGCCAGACGGATCGGGCACTGAAGCGCAGCCGGTCAAAGCCGTGCCACAGCGAGCTCGCCATCCGGACGAACTCGTCCCGGCTGTGGACGAGCCAGCCGGTCTCGCCGTTCACCACCGTCTCGGCCGGTCCTTCCTTCCCGTAGGTGAGGACAGGAGTTCCGCAGGCCATCGATTCGACCGGGACGTAGCCGAAGGGCTCGTTGGTGAACGGGAACACCGTGAACTCGGCGCCCGAGTACAGCGAGACGAGGTGGTCGTGGTCGACCCGGCCCTTGAAGTCGATGGCGGCCTGCAGCTCGTCCCGACGCATCCCGGGAACGAGCTTCGCCCCGAAGCCGACGACCCGGATCCCCCGGTGCGCGAGCTGGTACAGGGTCTCGAGCTCGGTCTCCTTCCCGATGTACGCGAGGACGTACGGAGGCTCGCCGTCGCGGGGGAGCGGGCGGAAGCCCGAGAGGTCCGAGAGATTGTAGATCGTCGCACGCACGTCCATGCCGTTCTGCTCGTAGTAGCTGCGGACGTACTTCGAGGCCGCGACCGCGATCCGGCCGGACGCGTACAGTCGGGCGGTCATCTGCTCGTCGAACCATCGCACGACCTGGCAGAGCAGCCAGAGCGGTCGCGAGCTGCGGCCCTCCCGCTGCAACATCGACTCGAGGGTGACGTGGAGCGGGGGACCCTGGATCCACCACACGTCGCTCGACATCGCCACGGTGTTGGTCGTGTTGACGACGAAATCGAAGTGGCGCTCCTCGAGAAGCCGACTCAGCAGGCGGCGGTTCCGTCCGAAGAGCGACTCCCGCAGCCAGGCCTCCGTCCAGAGCGTGGCCTCGCTGCGCAGGCCGGCGTGCTTCAGAAATCGGTTGACCCAGAAGTGGTCCTGGGCCGGCGCGAGCACCGAGAACCCGAGCTCGTTGAGCCGCTTCCGCGCCTCGCGCGTCGCGTACACCGACGCGATCGTGACGTCGAAGGAGTCGGTGAGCGCGCATGCGACCGCCGAGACGAACTTCACCTGGACCGCGTCGGAGGAGACCATCGGCTCCGCGACGATCACGAGCGATGGACGCCGGGGAGGTCCACTGCTGTTCTTTGGACTGTCCGGTCTCGGTTCGGTCATGGTGGGGGTATCTCAAAGGGGGACGTGGTCTCCGTAGCAGGGGACGCACCCGGCGCCCTCTCGTGCGGGACCTGCTGTCCGCCCCTATAAAACTCTTGGTCTTGACAGTGTCCTTACGTCAGCCGGGTACCCAACGTGACCCGCCGGCGTCGAGACGGTCTGCGCCTACGCCGACGCGGTCCGCCAGAAATTCAACGAATCCTCGAGCGTGCGTTCCATCGGGAACTTCGACGTGTGACCGAGCGCGATCAGCCGTCGAATGTCCGCCCGGTTGTCGAGCTCGTCCGTGGGTCGCAATAGCCCGGCGTCCTCCTCCAAGGCGATCGGGACCCGCGCCAGGGAGACCAGTTGCTCGGCGATCCAGCGGATCGAGTAGCTGTGCCCGGCACCAATGTTGACCGGCAGCTTCGGGTCGCCCTTCTCGAAGATGAGCCACATCGCCCGCACCACGTCCCGGATGTCGGAGATGTCGCGCAGCGTGCCGAGGTTCCCGACCCGGATCGTACCGGGCTTCCCCGTGCGCTCGATCGTCGCGACCTGCCGCGCGAAGTCGTTCAGCGCATCACCCACCTTACCGGGACCCGTCGTGCCGAAGAGTCGGGCCCGGACGATGCGGAGGTCGAAGTTGAGAGCGTATTGCAGGGAGAGCATGTCCTGGCAGGCCTTCGACACCCCGTACGGGTTCGTGGCGTTCAACGGAATGTCCTCCCGGATCGGGAGCTCGGCAGGGATCCCGTAGGAGGCGCCCGACGAGGCGAGCAGCGTCGACGATTTGGGGGCGTGGTCCTTCAGCGCCTCGTACAGATAGATCGTTCCGAGCACGTTCGTCCGGAACGTGTCCGCCGGATCGGCCCAGGCTCTCTTGGCGTACGCCTGGGCGGCCAGGTGGAAGAGACCCTCGGGGTGGAGATCCCGAACGAGCTGGTCCACGGCCTCTCGCTGCTGCATGTCGAGCTTGACCCAGCGCACGGAGTCCTTCGGAAGGTCCCGGGCGTTGAGCTCGGACTCGGTGAGATAGGTACCGATGACCTCGTGACCCTTCTCGACCGCGTGCGTCGCGAGGTACCTTCCGATGAAGCCGGAACAGCCGGTGATCAGGATGCGCATGGACGTACGACCGGGTCCGCGCGACCATGACCGGCTCTATAGAAGTTTCTCAAGGCACGGGCCCGGCACCGGTGTTGGGCCGGAAGTCGGGAAAGGGTAGGTGGAGGCTCACGCCGTGATGACCACCGGACCACTCGGCGCGAATCGCGGGAGGCGGGCGAGGTGGATCCCCTCCACGATCGCCCACAAGAGGATGGGGGCGACGATGAGACGTTCCATTCCTCCCGGGCCCAGATCGAGGTAGTAGCCGGCGATTCCCGAGAACTGGCCGAGAGCGAACAGGACGATCGCCGCGAGGGTGACGGCTCCGCACGCCAGCGTGAACGGGCGCGACCGCCGGAA
>JASHYU010000216.1 GCA_030042855.1 Thermoplasmata archaeon | reverse complement strand
GGCTCGTGAACTCCGTGAACGCGGTCGCCCAGTCCGGCGCGGGCTTGTACACGAAGTTCGGCAGGACGGAGGTCCAGAACGCGGTCCAGTTCTGGTGGAGGACCGTCTCGTAGTACTCGATCTGCCAGGCCAGGAACTCCTCGCCCGTGATGTCCACCGTGGGATCCTCGATGAGGAGCGAGCGGGCCCAGCTCGCGTTCTCGGCGAACTCGGGGAACGTCGCCCGGTCCACCGCGCCGTGCGTCGCTGTCGCGAACGTGAGATTGTAGTCGATCGCGAGGTAGCCGTACTCGTACGGCACGACCGCGTCGTCCGGGCTGATCTCGTCCACCAGCTGCGCCGGGACATCGGCGAGCTCGGGCGGCGCGTAGGGCGTCAAGAGGTGGTACGACTCGGCCTCGGGGGCTGTGATCTCGTCGAGGCCGATCACGAGGTCCGCCCCCGGGGCATTGGCCTCGGAGAGCAGGGTGCTCGCGAGGGTTCCCGCGGGGTACTCGACGTCGATGCGGACGTGGTGCGCCGACTCGAACGGGCCGAAGACGGCGTCGAACGCGGGCGTCCCGGAGCCCCCGAACAGGCTCGAGTACGTGTAGACGACGAGCGTCGTCTCTCCGAGGCCGGACTCGAGGTACTCCGCGACGCCGAACGAGGCCACGACGACGATGACGGCCACGGCCGCGACGAGGATCGCCCGGCCCAGCCGGCCAGGACGTCGTAGCCGTCGCGGGGTCCGGGCGTCGGTCGAGGTCATCCCCGGCCGCGGCCGGCCGAGAGTGCCGTCAGGTGGTACATCGCGTTCCCTTCGCGGGCATTATCCCGAGCAGGTTTGTGGGGTCGACGGGGACTTCCCCGTCCTCTCAGCCGGTACCCAGCTCCCCCTGCACCGGCGGAGAGCCGGCCGCGGGCGATAACCTTGACGGACCCGCGTCCCGAAGCTTATACGCACGAACTGCCTCTATCGCACCGAGCGTCCATGCCCTCCTCCACTCCCAGGCTCCGCTTTGGCACCGAGCTCGTGAAGCGCGGCTTCGCGCGGATGCAGCAGGGCGGCGTCATCATGGACGTGACGACCGCGGACCAGGCGGCGATCGCGGAGGAGGCCGGGGCCGTGGCGGTCATGGCGCTCGAGCGGGTCCCCGCCGACATTCGCGCGGCGGGCGGCGTCGCGCGCATGGCGGACCCGGTCAAGGTCCGCGAGATCAAGGAGCGCGTCTCGATCCCCGTGATGGCGAAGTGCCGGATCGGCCACACGGCCGAGGCCCGGATCCTCGAAGCGCTCGCCGTCGACATGATCGACGAGTCGGAGGTCCTGACGCCGGCGGACCCGTTCCAGCACGTCGACAAGAAGGCGTTCAAGATCCCGTTCGTCTGCGGCTCGAGGAACCTCGGCGAGGCCCTGCGCCGGATCGAGGAGGGCGCGGCGATGATCCGGACGAAGGGCGAGGCCGGTACCGGCAACGTCGTCGAGGCGGTCCGCCACATCCGGCAGACGAGCTACGACGTCGAAGAGGTCGCGAAGCTCTCGCGGAAGGATCTCGCGGAGTGGGCGAAGCGCGAGCGCGTCTCGGAGGAGATCGTCCTCGAAGTACGGTCGCTCCACCGCCTGCCGGTCGTCAATTTCGCGGCGGGGGGCATCGCGACCCCGGCGGACGCGGCGCTGTGCCGCCAGCTCGGCGTCGACGGGATCTTCGTCGGCAGCGGGATCTTCAAGGCCGAGCACCCGATGAAGGTCGCTCGCGCGATCGTCGAGGCCTCGCTCCACTACGACGAGCCCGAGGTGCTCGCGCGGGTCTCGAGCGGACTCGGCGAGGCGATGAAGGGGATCGAGATCTCGACGCTATCGGCCGACCAGATGCTCCAGGGCCGGGAGGGCGACCCGCTCTCGCTCGCCGCGTTGCGACGCAAGGGCACGGGCGAGGCGTAGCGTCCGGGTCGACCGGGCGGGCGCGTTCCGTGCCCGGACCTACCCCCCCGCGGCTTCTAAAGGTCCGAAGACGATAGGTCGCTCCCGTGCGCATCGTCCAGGTCAGCCCGTTCTTCCACCCCCACGCCGGGGGGGTCGAGAGCCACGTGCGGGGCCTCGCCCGCGAGTTCGCCCGGGAGGGCCACGAGGTCACCGTCGTCACGGCGCGCTACCGGCGCGACCTGCCGGCGGAGGAGACGTACGAGGGCTACCGGATCCTCCGGACCCGAACGCTCGGCGTGGCGCTCAACACGCCGATCGATTTCGGCACCGATCGCGCGTTGCGGGGAATCGACGCGGAGGTCTTCCACCTCCACTACCCGCCGCCGCTCACGGCCTACTACGCCATCCGCGCGCTCGAGCGACGCGCCGTCCCGACCTGCCTCACCTACCACTGCGACCTCTACCTCGCCGGGCTCTCGGGCCAGCTGCTCGGCGGTCTCTACCAGCGCGTCTTCCTGCCCCGCACGCTGCGCGCGATCGATCGGATCGTGGTGCACACCCGCAGCTACGGGGTGACGTCGGCGATGCTCCGGGCCCGGGAGCTGTCCGTGATCCCGTCGGTGGTCGACCTCGACCGGTTCCGGCCCGGCCTCGACGCCTCGGCGCTGCGCGGGGACCTCCGGCTCGAGGGGAAGCGCGTGCTCGCCTTCACCGGCCGCCTCGTCCCCCACAAGGGGGTCGACGTCATCCTGCAGGCGCTCACCCTCCTGCCGAAGGACGTCGTCCTGCTCGTGGTCGGGGCCGGCCCGCGGCTCCCGAACCTCGTCGGGGAAGCCCGTCGGCTCCGGATCGAGGATCGGGTGAAGTTCTGCCCCGCGGTCTCCGACGAGGATCTCCCCCGGTTCCTCGCGCTGGCCGACGTCTTCGTCTTCCCTTCCCAGAACCGGCTCGAAGGGTTCGGCCTCGTCGTTGCGGAGGCGATGGCGGTCGGCCTCCCGGTCGTGATCGCCGACATGCCGGGCGTCCGGGAGGTCATCGAGCCGGGGCAGGAGGGATTGCTCGTCGAGCCCCTCCTCGCGAGCGACCTCGCCGCGAAGGTCACGACC
>JASHYU010000215.1 GCA_030042855.1 Thermoplasmata archaeon | reverse complement strand
GTCCCGGGAGCGGAGCGCGGCCTCGGTGTCGGAGACCACCGCGTCGAGCGGATCGATCTCGGTGGTGAGCCCCTCGGCCCGGCCGGACTCGACCTGGCGACGGAGCTCCCCGAGCGGGGCCGCGAACAATCGCTCGATCGCCCAGCGTCCCATCTCGGTCGCTTCCCGCGCCGCGCGGACCGCGTCGGAATAGCGCCCGGCGGTGAGCATCTGCCGCGCCTCCTCGAGCCGGGCCCCGCCCTCCGCCGAAGGGGCCCCGTGCTCGCTCGCTTCGGCGAGCTGGCGCTCGGCGGACTGGATCGACTCGCGCCCGCGCCGATGGCCCTCGCGCGCGACGCCGAGCGCGTCGAGCGCCGCCATCGCGTGCTCGAGGACCTCGGGGTAGGCCCGGCCCTGGAACGCGGCCCGGGCCGACTCGAGCTCCTCGGTGGCCGGAGCCGCCACGATCCCGTCGGCGGTCGCTCGGGCGATCGAGCCCCCGGCGGCCTCGAGCGAGCCCTCGGCGAGCCGGCGCTGCAGCTCGGCCCGCTCGAGCTCCGACTCGCTCTTCGCGGCGAGCTGGAGCGCCTCGACCGACCGGCCCTCGTCGAGCGCCGTGCGGGCCTGGTGCAGGAGGTTCTCCGCGAGGGACGTGTCGGTGCCGGCGTGGCGCATCCGGCTCACCGTCGCCTGGAACCCGGCGAGGGTCTTCGACACGTGCTGGTACGTCGCCTGGAGGAGCTCGCGCTCGAGCGGCCCGGCGAGCTCGATCACGCGGGCGTACTGGCGCTCGGCGAGGAACTGCTCGAGCCGGTCCATCTCGTTGCGGAGGGGCAGCGCCTCGACGTGCAGGAGGTCGGCCTGGGCGAGCGCCTCGCGCGCGCGCTTCGCCATCCGCTCGGCGTGCTCGACGAACCCCCGCGTCGAGACGAACTCGGTCCGCGCGGCGTCGAGCAGCGCGGCCGCCCCCATCGGGAGCGGCAGCGAGATCCGGCGTCGGGCCTCGCTGAGCGGCGCGAGGATCCGCTCGACGTTCACGCCGGCCGCGCGCGCGATGTCGAGGTCGCGGTCGAGGGCGCGCAGGTTCTCCTCGAGGACCGGACGGAGCACCGAGACCAGCTCCTCGTGGAGCTGCGCCGCCCCCGTACGCGTCGCGCCGGGCGCCGCGGTCGGCTGCTCGGTCTTGAGCGCGCGGAGGCGCGTGTCGTAGGCGTCCATCGGGAGGGAGAGGCGCCGGCCGTCCTCGATGAGCTGGGCGATCTCGAGGAGGAGACGACCGGTCTCGATCCGCGCCTCCTCGGCGTGGAGCTTCTGGAGCACCTCGTCGATCCCGGCGCGGGCCGGGTCGAAGTCGAGGTTTTGGAACTGAAGCCGTGCGGTGCGCAGGGCGTCGTGGTACGCCGTGAGGTCGAGCCCGGAGGGGCGGAGCCGGGCGAGCGCGTCCTGCGCCTGGGCGATCCCTTCCAGGACGAGCTGGGCCGCGGCCCGGGCCCGGGCCGCCGACTCCTCCAGCTTGGACGCGCGCTGGTACGCCTCGAGGAAGCGGCCGGCGTGCGCCGCGGACTGTGCCTCGTCGAGCTGCGTGCGGAACCGGGCGAGGTCGAGGCCCATCGTCTCGAGCTCGACGAGCGAGAGCTTGGCGTGCGAGACCGCCTCCTCGCCCCGGACGAGCTGCTGTTGCTGGGCGCGCGTGCGGATCTCCTGGGAGGCCCGCGACGCCTTGACGAAATCGCCCATGTTGAAGATCTGCTGGACCTCGTCGATCTGGCGCTGGATCTCGTCGCTCGGTCCGCCCATCGACTCGAGGATCCGGCCCTCGGCCTCGAGGGTCTCGACGAGCGCCGAAGCGTGTGCGGCGAACACCGCCGCGAAGTCCCGCTCGGCGCGGCGGAGGCTCTCGATCGACGCGTGGAGGTCCTCCTTGACGCGCAGGCTCACGTCGGCGTCCGCGAGGAGCCGCCGGACCGGCGCCGTGAGCGCCTCGTCCGGGATGTCCCCGAGACCCTGCTCCATCTCCTGGACACGGCGTCCCACGTAGGGCGCCGCGGCGGTCCGCAGCTCGACCTCGGCGGTCGCGACCCGCTCGGCGCCGTCGGCGAGGTCGCCCTGGTCGAGGCGCTCCCGGGCCCCGACGAGGTGCTCCTCGATCCCGGGCGTCAGGAATCCACGGTCCCGCGCGTAGTCCCGCAGCTTGTCGAGCTGACCCCAGCGGCCGACGAAGTACTGGAGGGCGTCCCGACCCAGCCCGACCACGAAGTCGCGCAGCTGGGCCCGGGCCCCCGCGACATCGCTGCGCTCGAGCGTCGCGCGGATGCGCGCCAGCGGAGCCTCGTACGCTTCGGGCGAGAACCCGGCCCGGTGGAACCGGGCGACCATCTCCTCGACCGCCTCGAATTCCTCGCGCGCCGCTTCGAGATCCTCGGTGAGCTTCGTCACCCGGTCGAGGGCTTCCTGGCTGGCGGCGAACGCCTCGGAGTAGATCTTGAGCCGGAGCGCCTCGCGCGCTCGGTTCATCGCGGCGAAGACCTCGCTCGGATCGCGTCCGAGGCGACGGGCCTCCGCGATGCGGGGGCGCACCTCGTCGAGGAGGCCCGCGATCACGGTGACCACCGGCTCCTCCGCCGACCGGCGGGCCTCGATGAAGATCGGGGCGACCTCGAGGGCCGAGGCGGTCGCGATCCGGACCACCGCGTCCTCGATCGTCTGGCGCGCAGCCGCCGTGTCCACGCCGTACTCGGAGGCCGACTCGAGCGACGACTCGAGTCCCTCGAGCGCCTGCGCGCATCGGACCCGCAGGGCCTCGCCGACCTCCTGGATCGCCTTCTCCATGGCCCCGACCGACTCGGGCCACGTCGTCGGATCCGGGTCGGCGCTCGCGGTGAGCGCGGCCTCGAGCTGGGAGGTGGGAGCGCCGTGCTCCTTCGCCTGGGTGACCAGCGTCGCGGCGCTCTCCCGCGCCTGACGCCGCCGCTGCTCCGCCTCGGGGAGACCGTCCCGGAGCAGGTGGTCGATCGCGTCCAGTGAGCGCACGAGGTCGCCCTCCTTCGCGAACTGGCCCGCCTCCTCGAGGAGGCGCGCGAAGTCGGCCGTCCGGTCGGTCGAAAGTCCCGCCCAGCGGGCGACCCGCTCGGCCCGCTCGCGCGCTTGGAGGACGTAGGCCCGTTCGGCGACGCGGAGCGTCTCCTCGGCCTTCACCAGACGGGCGACCGGTCCGGTCCAGTTGCCGTCGGGCGGCGGCTGGGCGAGCGCCTCGAGCTCGGCGCCCACCTCGGCGGGGACGGTGATGCCGATACCCGAGAGCCGGGCGAGGGACGCCCCGGTGCGGCGCCGGCGCTCTTCGAAGCTTGCCGGAACGCTCTTCGCGAGGTAGTCGGACAGCGCCTTCGCCTGCGACTCGACACCTTCCCAGTCCGAGCGTCGCTGGAGTTCGCGGACCCCCTGCAGGCGGTCGGCGGCACCCGCCGGGGCGATCGAGAGCGCCGTGAGGTGCTCGAGCTCCTCTTCGACCTCCTTGAGGATCGTCTCCGCGGCTTGGCGCTGCTTCTTCAGCGCCTCCGCCTTCTCCTGGAGGATCCGCGTCA
Organism: Thermoplasmata archaeon; assembly: GCA_030042855.1. The sequence continues at coordinate 571 of JASHYU010000215.1, read as the reverse complement.
GGCGCGAGGTGGGGAGCGACCCGACGCCTCCCGAACCGGTCGTACTCCGCCTCCTAGGTCGGGTCGTCGCGGCAATCGACGCCGGGCGGCCCGGATACTGATTTCATGCCGGGTTCCCCATCTTATTTCCTTCGCCTCAGATAAAGCCCGGCGTACCCTCACGGCGAAGGTCTCCATATCCTTCACGCCGGAACGGCATGGCCCCGGTTCGCCCGGGCGCGGGCTCGGGACGGCGGCCTCCGGCCGGTCCCGGCTACGGGCGCGTGATCTTCCGCTTTCCCATCGCGTCGAGGTACTGGACCTCGGTGCCGGGGGCCACCTGGCCCTTCGTCTCGGCATCGAGCGGGAGGCTGAACGTCTCGTAGCTCTCGAGGTCCATCAGCTGGACCTCCGTGTCGGTGAGCGAGAGCACCTGGGCCTGGCGCTTCCCGATCATCGGGACCTGGACCTTGTGCTTGACCGGGAAGACGACGCTCCGCTTCCCGCCGTCGAAGATCCCGACCGCGTCGATCCGGGCCTTCGCCTCGCCGTGCTTCCCCGGTTTCGACGTCTGGATGCTGAGGATCCGGCA
>JASHYU010000214.1 GCA_030042855.1 Thermoplasmata archaeon | reverse complement strand
AGACGACCCCGGTCTTCCCGTCGACGGTGACCTCGACGCCGTCCTTGAGGACCGTGGTCGCCTCGCGGGTGCCGACCACGCAGGGGACACCGAGCTCCCGCGAGACGATCGCGGCGTGGCAGGTCATCCCGCCTTCGTCGGTGACGATCGCCGCGGCCTGGGACATCGCCGGAACCATGTCGGGCGTCGTCATCGACGTGACGAGCACCTCGCCCGGCTTCAGCTTCTCCATCTCGGCCGCGCCGCGCAGGATCCGCACGCTGCCCATCGCGACCCCGGGGCTCGCGCCGAAACCGCGGAGGATCGGCGCCTCGCCCTCCCGTCCGCTTCCGGCGGTCCCCGCGCTCGCCTCGCCGCCGGTGGGGGCGGCGGTCGAGGTCGGGATCGTCGTCACGGGCCGCGCCTGCACGACGTAGAGCGATTCCTTGTCGCCGCACCACTCGATGTCCATCGGTCGCCGGTAGTGCGATTCGATGACGCGGGCGAGCGAGACGAGGCGCTGCAGGCGCTGATCCGGGAGCTTCTGGACCTTGCGCTGGGCGGCCGGCACTTCCTCCCGGACGTTGCCTCCCTCCGGCCCCCGGACGAGCTGGATCTTCTGTTCGGATATCTGCTTGTGGACGAGCTTCAGGCTGGCGCCGTCGACGACGTAATGGTCCGGCGTGACCTCGCCCCCGACCACCGCCTCGCCGAGCCCGTAGGCGGCCTCGACGATCATGTGATTCTCGCCGGTGTTCGGGTCCTTCGTGAACAGGATCCCGCTCACGGTGGCATCGACCATCTGCTGGACGAGCACGGCGAGCCGGACGGTGGCGTGGTCGAACCCCTTTCGTTGACGGTAGACGAGGACCCGGGGCGTGAACAAGGACCCCCAGCACTTGCGGACGGAGGTGAGGATGTTCTCGATGCCCGTGACGTTGAGGTACGTGTCCTGAAGCCCCGCGAACGAGGCCCCCTCGAGATCTTCGGCGGTCGCGCTCGAGCGAACCGCGGAGAAGCGGACGCCGTGCTTCTTGACGAACGCCCCGTACGCCGCGACGATCTCCGCCTTCAGTTCCGGGGGAAAGTCGGTCGACTCGAACGCGCTCCGCAGCCGCTGCGACGCGGCTTCCACGGTCGCCGGTTGATCGGCCTGGATCGCGGCGAGCGCCTCGGGGACCGTGCGCTTGAGCTCGGTCGCGTCGAGGAACGCCTGATAGGCCTCGGTCGTGATCACGAATCCGGGCGGGACCGGGAGCCCCTGGCGGACGAGCTCGCCCAGTTTGCCGGCCTTCCCGCCGACGCTCTCGAGGTCCGACTCCGAGACGTCCGCGAGGTCGACGATGCGCGCCACGAGGCCCCCCTAGGCGTCGCGGCGCTCGAACTCGAACGCGACGAGGTCGGCGGTCGGCGCGTAGGGGTGGACGACATGCCGGTCGACCGCCTTCCAGCTCCCTTCGCCGAGCGTGTCCATGATCGTCTCCGCTCTCCGGTCGGACTCCGAGCGGGCGGTGATCTCGTAGTAGTGGAGATGCCCCCGCGGCGCGACCAGCCGTGCCACCGAGGATGCGTACTTAATCCCTTCGAGAGGGAGATTCAGGATCACGCGGTCCGCCGTCCCCGGCGGCGGGTGGAACGCCTCGAGCGCGGCCTCGACGGGCTCGACGCGGCGGCCGAACGGATATCGCCCGAGCGTCGCGCGGAGGAGCTCGATGGCGGCCGGGTTCGAATCGACGGCGATCACGCGGGTCGCGCGACCGTCGCGCGCGATCGTCACGGCGAAGGGGCCCACCCCGCAGCAGAGATCGTAGACGACCTCGCCCGGAGCGACCGATGCCGCGACCCGGGCGTGCTCGCGGGCGAGGCGCGGCGAGAAGTAGGCCCGCTCCACGTCCACCTCGAACTCGAGCCCGTTCTCGCGGTGCCGCGTCCTCCAGCCTCCCGAACCCGCGATCCGCTCGATCTGTCGACGCCGCTCGGCGCCGTGGACGCCCAGATCCCGCCCGACGATGCGCGCCGAGGGAACGAATCCCAGTAGCGCTTCCCCGATCTCGCGCTGCCGCGACTCGACTTCCTCGGGCAGTCGGATGAGGACGACGTCGCCGATCACGTCGAACGACCGGGGCAACCGCGCGCGCCACGCGCGGTCGCCTTCGATCCGATCCCGGTAGTCGGTCGGCACGGCCGAACCGACCACCTCGAAGTCCCGGAGGACGATCTCGCCGGGGAGCGTCCGGTCGGCCGGCACCCGCCGGATCGGCAGGACCAAGAAGTCGCCTTCGCGCAGGATCCCGAGGTCGCCGCGGAGCAGCTCGTCCGCTTGGAGGGCCCTCCGAACGTTCTCTCCTTCCGTCCGGGCGACCCGAAGGCCGTTCGCCTCCATGCCGGCCCTACGGCGCGATCGGTCGCAAGAGCAGGGGAAGGACGTCCCGTCCGCGACGGGGACCGAGGGCACCGTGGGAGGCGGCAGACTCCCCGAACTTGGAGCCTCCGGACCCGGGCGCCGCGAGAACTCCCTCGCCCGCCAAGAGGAACGGCACGGGATCGTCGGTGTGGCCCTGCGCGGCGCACGGCGTCGCGTGATCCGCGGTGACCGCGATGCGGACGGTCCCGAGGTCGAGCCCCTCCAGGAAGGGGCCGAAGAACGATCGGTCGATCGACTCGACGATCTCCTGCTTCAACCGTGCGTCGCCGTCGTGCCCGGGCTCGTCCGGCCCCTTGAGATGGACGTAGACGAACGGGAACCGTTCGATGAGCTCGCGCGCGACGCGCGCCCGCTCTCGGTAGCCGGCGTCCCGGTCCCCGGTCATCGGCCCCACGTACCGGTCCTCGAGCCCGAGCACCCGGGCGATCCCACGCTCGACCGGCATCTCGGTCAGGGCCGCTCCGGCGATCCCGGTCCGCTGGGAGAACGGCTCGGGCGGGTGAGCGGGGATCGCCCCGGCGTTCCGCACGAGGAGGCCGCTCGCGATCTTCTTGCCGGCCATCGCCCGCCGCGCGTTCACGCGTTCCCCAGCCAGGACCCCGACCGCGCGCTCGAGGAATTCGTTCACGGCGTCGGCCGAACGGCGGGCCTCGGGGGTCTCGTCCAGCGGCTCGACGCGCCGCAGGACCGGACGGTCGGGCCGTCGCGCTTGGCCCATCCCTCCGACCTTCTCGTAGAACGGGTCCGAGTTCGATAGATTCGTGGAGAGCGGCCCGTCGCGGAGCGGATGCAGCCAGAGGACCCCGCGGTGCCCGACGGTCGCGCGGACCTCGGCCCGGATGCCGCGCTCGCCGAGCAGGTCCGCCGCTGAGATCGCCCGGGCCAGCTCGGACGACTCGGTCGTCGAGAGCGAGCGCCCGACCCGCGAATCCACGACCACGCCGTCGCCGGCGATCGTCGCGAAGTTGAGACGAAGCGCCACGTCCCCCGGCGCGAGCGGGATCTCGACCCCGAGCGCCTCGAGGACGCCTCGGCCGGGGGAGTCCGCGACCGGGTCGTAGCCGAGCAACGCGAACACGCCGGCGTCCGATTCCGGCGCGATCCCGGGTCCGACCACGACCACGGAGCCGATCGTTCCGCGAGCGAGGAGCGCGTCCAGGTGCGGGGTGACGGCGACCTCGACGGGGCTCCGGTCGCCCAGGTCCGCCCGGGGCCGGTCGCCGACGCCATCGAGCACGACGAGGATCGCCCGAGAGGGAGGGCGCGCTCCGGGAGCGCTCGGCGCGGCCATTAGTTAATAAGGAGAGGTGGAACTCCTCTCGACTCCGTGCAGCAGCAGTCGCAGCCGGCGCCGCGGGGGTTTCGGCGTTTTCTGACGACGCCCGTCGGGAAGACGCTGCTCATCGCGTTCACGATCCTCATCGTTTTCGCCGCGTTCGTGTACGGGGGCTCGGACGGGGTGCTCCTCGCCATCCCGGCCTTTCTCATTTTCGGTCTCGCGGCCCCCATCTGGGCCGGCCTGAAGCGCCCCCGGTTCCTCGCGCTCTCGGGGCTCGTGGTCATCCTGCTCGTCGCGCCGATCTCCACGGTCGTCATCACGCAGACGATCTACACCCCGTATGCGCCGATCTCCTCCTGCTCTTCCTCGAACTCCGCGAGCCTCTGTTCGGGGTACACCGGGGCGAACGCGGTGCTGGTGAACGCGAGCGTCGATCCGTACTCGGGAGGCACCTCGACCAACTTCACGTGGACCGTCAACGTCTATCCGAGCCATCTACCGCCGGGGAACGAGACGGTCTCGAACGTCTCGCTCTACATCAGCACCTGTCCCGGTGCCACGAGCGGGACGAGTCCTCCGCCCTGGTGTTCGGCCGGGTACCCGTTCACCGAGCTCACCCAGACGCTGAACGTCACCAACCGATCCGGCGGTCCGGCGTACCTCTCGGTCCAATTCCACGACACCATCGGCTCGAACGCGATCTGGGATTGGCAGATGGGCGTGTACACCGTCAACAACTCCTCCGGAGTGTCGTACTTCCAGACGCTCGTCGGCGACCCGACCTACAACGGGATCGAGGGACCCGTGGTCGGCGACTTCGGCGCGACGTATTCCTCGCTCATTGGGGGGATCTACTTCGACGTTCTCCTGTTCCTCGGCGCGCCGTTCTACCTGGTGCTGCTCGTTTACGTCCTGTTCAAGGGCCGCGAGCGGCGACGCCAAGAGGCCCAACGTCGCGCGGCCGGACCGGTGCCTCCCTCGGGCGGGGGTTCCGGGGGCGGGGACGGCCCTCCGACCCAGGCGACCGCGGCTGCGCCGCCCGGAGGGCCCCCCAACCCCTCCCCGGTGGCCTCGGAGCGAGCGTGCCCGAACTGCAACGCAGTGGTCTACGCCAACGAGACGAAGTGCTGGAAGTGTGGCGCCGCACTCCCGGCCACGAGTTCCAGCACTTCGCCCCCACTCCCCTCGGGTCCCTCGCGATAGCCCCCCGGGAGGTCGGTAGCGCCCGGGCTCGGTGCGAACCTTCCGGGGGCTGACGGCTCCGGGGCCTACGCTTACCCGGTGACGGTGCTGCCCGCCTTGAGCGTATACGTCGTGCTCCAGTTGGCGGTGTTCGTGAGGGTG
>JASHYU010000213.1 GCA_030042855.1 Thermoplasmata archaeon | reverse complement strand
GCCGGGCGCGAGGTCGCCCGCGCCCTCGAGGCGGAGGGTGAACCGTTCCCGGCCCGTGAGGCCGAGGCCGCGGGCCGTGTCGCCCGACCGGTACTCGAGGGGGAGGACCCCCATCTCGATCAGGTTCGAGCGGTGGATCCGCTCGTAGCTTTCGGCGAGGACCGCGCCGACGCCGAGCAGTCGCGGGCCTTTCGCGGCCCAGTCGCGCGAGCTCCCCTGGCCGTAGCTCTTGCCCGCGAGGACGATCAGCGGGACCCCCTCGGCCCGGTACCTCTCCGCGGCGTCGTAGACGGTCGTCGTCGCCCCGTCGGGGAGGTGGAGCGTGTACCCTCCCTCCTTCGGCGCGACGAGCTCGTTGCGCAGCCGGACGTTCGCGAACGTCCCGCGCACGAGGACCTCGTGGTGGCCCCGACGGGCGCCGTAGGTGTTGAACTCGCTCGGCGGGACCCCGTGGGAGCGGAGGTACTCGCCCGCCGGAGACCCCTCGGGGATCTCGCCGGCGGGGGAGATGTGGTCGGTCGAGACCTTGTCGCCGAGCACGACGAGCGCCCGGGCGTCCCGGACGAGCTCGCCGTCGCGGGGGAGCAGCGGGGGAGGGAGCCGGAGGTACGGCGCCCCGGCGAGGTACGTCGACGCCGCCTCCCACGGGTAGCGGAGGCCGGGCGGGGTGTCGAGCGCGTCCCAGTGGCGGTCGCCGACCTCGATCGCGCGGTACTTCTCCTCGAACAGCGCGGGGTCGAGGCTCGACGCGACGAGGCGCCCGACCTCCGACGGATCGGGCCAGAGCTCCCGCAGCGTCACCGGCTCCCCCCCGGGGCGGCGCCCGATCGGTTCGTGGGCGAGGTCGACGTCGACCCGTCCGGCGAGCGCGTAGGCGACGACGAGGATCGGCGACGCGAGGTAGTTCGCCCGGACGTCGTTGTGGATCCTCGCCTCGAAGTTCCGGTTGCCGCTCAGCACCGCGGCGACGAACAGCTCGCGCTCGCGCACGGCGCGGTCGACCGCGGGCGGGAGCGGGCCGGAGTTGCCGATGCAGGTCGTGCAGCCGTAGCCGACGACGCCGAAGCCGAGCCGTTCGAGGTACTCGAGCAGGCCGGCCCGCGCGAGGTAGTCGGTGACGACTTTCGAGCCCGGGGCGAGCGACGTCTTCACGAACGGCGGCACCCGGAGCCCGAGCTCGAACGCTCTCTTCGCGAGGAGCCCCGCCCCGACCATCACGGACGGGTTCGACGTGTTCGTGCAGCTCGTGATCGCCGCGATCACGACCGCGCCGTCGTCGACGCCGTCCGGGGCCGGGCCCGGGGCGTCGGGGGGCGCCCGGTCGAGGTCCCCGTCGAACGGGTGGAGAGGGTCGTCCGACGGGTACGGGCGGGACGGTCCGTTCGCCCGGCGGGGGTGTGACGCGCGGTAGGCGCCGAGCGCGCGCCGGAACGATGCCGGCACCTCCGCGAGAGGGACGCTCTCCTCGGGGTTGCGCGGCCCGGAGACGGTCGGGACGATCGAGCCGAGGTCGATCGCGAGCGTGTCGTCGTAGTCGACCGTGCCCGGCGCGGGAGCCCCCCAGAGCCCCGCGAGACGGGCGTACGCCTCCACCCGGCGGACGAGCGCGGGCGGCCGCCCGGTGCCGCGCAGGTAGGCGATCGTCGCCTCGTCGATCGGGAACAGCGCGGCGGTCGCCCCGTACTCCGGGCACATGTTCGACACGGTCGCCCGGTCGGGGACCGAGAGGTGCGCGACCCCGGGGCCGAGGAACTCGACGAACCGGTCGACGACGCCCTTCTCCCGGAGGCGGCGGGTGACCGTGAGGACGAGGTCGGTCGCGGTCGAGCCGCTCGGCAGCTCCCCCGACAGCTCGACCCCGACGACGACCGGGCGCGGCAGGAAGTACGGCTCGCCGACGAGGACCGCCTCGGCCTCGATCCCCCCGACCCCCCAGCCGAGGACGGAGAGGCCGTTGACCATCGTCGTGTGCGAGTCGGTCCCGATGAGGGTGTCCGGGTAGGCGACGGGCGCGCCGGAGCGGTCGGCCCGCTGCACGACGCTCGCGAGGTGCTCGAGGTTGACCTGGTGGCAGATGCCGTTCCCCGGAGGGACGACGCGCAGCCCGCGGAACGCCCCCTTCGCCCACCGGAGCAGGCGGTAGCGCTCCCCGTTGCGCTCGTACTCGCGGTCGAGGTTGACGACGACGGAGCGCGGCGAGCCGTAGCTGTCGACCTGGACCGAGTGGTCGACGACGAGGTCGACGGGCACGACCGGGTCGATCCGCGCGGGGTCGACCCCCCGGGCCGCGGCGGCGTCGCGCAGCGTCGCGAGGTCGACGAGCACCGGGACGCCCGTGAAGTCCTGGAGGAGGACCCGCTCGGGGAAGTAGGCGAGCTCGGGCGCGGCGTCGGCCCGCTCGCCGTTCGCGAGCGCGGCGAGCGCCCGGGCGTCGGAGCGACGAGGGTCGAAGTGGCGGACGACGTTCTCGAGCACGACGCGTGTCGTCCGGGGGAGGCGGCCGTACCGGGCCGCATCGACCCCACGCAGGCGCTCCGGACGCACGACCGCCGCCGTCTCGTCGCCGAGCCGCGCCGTCTCGGCGGCTCCGAGGGGGTCGTCCGGCGCCACGGCGCGCCCAGACGGTCGAGCTTCATGGGCTCTGCGGCCGCCCCGGCCGCTCCGAGGGCGCTCGCTCGGCGCGGACGGGCGAGCGCGCCCCCGAGAGGCGCTACGGCGGGCCGGTGGGCTCGACGTCGGACGTCGGAAGGCGCACCGACCGACCCCAGCGGACCCCGACGCTCGCACCGACCGCGAGCGGCTCGTCGGAACGGAGCTCGAGCCGCTCGCCGAGGGGCCCCTCGAGGACCGCGAGGGAGCGCCTGCCGGTCGGTCCGGCGGCGCGGACGACGTACCGCGGGCGGTCGGCCGTCGGCGCGGTCGCCCGCAGATCGTCGGGCAGGACGGCGTGCGGGCCGTCCGGACCGGGGACGACGTTGTAGCCGAGGAACCGGGCCGACCGAGCCGAGCGGGGGCGGGAGAAGACGTCGCGGGGAGGACCGACCGCGTCGAGCGTCCCGTCGAAGATGAGCGCGAGCCGGTCGCCGAAGAACAGCCCTTCCTCCCGGTCGTGCGTGACGTGGATCGCCGCCGCCCCGAACGCGCGGAGCGCGGCGCGGAACTCGGCGTGGAGCTCGGCCCGGATCTCGACGTCGACCGACGCGAACGGCTCGTCGAGCAGGACGAGCTTCGGCCGGGCGGCGAGCGTCCGCGCGAGCGCGACCCGCTGCCGTTCGCCCCCGGAGAGCTGCTCCGGCCGGCGGTCGAGCAGCCGGTCGAGCCCGAGCAGGCCGGCGACCTCGCGCACGCGCGCGCGCACCTCGACCTCGGGGAGCCGCCGGAGGAGGGGGCCGTAGGCGATGTTCTCCACGACCGAGCGGCGGGGGAACAGCGCCGGCTCCTGGAACAGGAGGCCGATCGCGCGGCAGTGCGGGGGGACCCCCGCGAGGTCGACGCCGGCGAGCCGCACCGACCCCGAGGTCGGCCGCTCGAACCCCGCGAGGAGCCGCAGGAGGGTCGTCTTGCCGCTCCCGTTCGGGCCGAGGAGCGTGAGGACCTCGCCGTCCGCGACGTCGAACGTCACGCCCCGGAGCACCTCGAGCCGGTCCCAGCTCGCCCGCAGCCGGTCGACCTCGAGGAGCGGGTTAGAGGAGCTCATCGTCCCTCCCGCCGCCGACGACGATCGCAGCGAAGACGGCGAGGCTGAGCAGCAGGAGGAGGCCGGTCGCGGCGTCGGCGAGCCCCGCGTGCCGGACGGAGTCGAGGTCGAACACCGCGACCGGCAGCGTCCGGAAGCCGGCGGCGGAGCTCGCGAGGAAGTACGTCGCGGTGAACTCCCC
>JASHYU010000212.1 GCA_030042855.1 Thermoplasmata archaeon | reverse complement strand
CCGCATCCCCAAAGATGTCGGCCTCGCGTTGCTCGACGTCGCCCAGGTGAACCCCGATGCGAAGTTGGATCGGAGAGACGCCCGGCTGCGAATTTCGCTCGTGCAGGTGGTGCTGGATGTCGATCGCACATTGGACGGCTCGAAGAGCGCTACCGAATTCGGCGAGGAAGCCATCCCCCATCGACTTGATCTCGCGCCCCTGGTGGGCCGCGAAGAGGGGGCGAACGAGCGCGGCCTGCTCGTCACGGAGTTTGAGCGCCGCTGCTTCGTCGGCTTGGGCCGAGGCGGTCGAGCCGACCATGTCGGTGAACATGATGGCGGAGAGGCGACGAACCGATGCCACGGCACGAAAACCGCTTCGGTTAGATTAAGGACCCTACGCCCTCGGATGTGGGACCGAAACGAATCCCTTCGACCATGGCCGGGACCCTCTCGCTGCCGGTCCCAGAACCCGAGGTCATAGCGCAGAATCCTGACCCCGGCCCATGAACCATCCCCGTGGCGTCGCCGAACGGAATCCTTCCGGGGTCCTCTGCGACCTCCGCGAGTTCGATCTTCGCTCGGGGAAGCATCGTCTCTAAAGTCCGTAGGCTTCGTCGTGGTGGGCCAATCTTAGCAAATGCACTACCTGTTGTTCGAGCAACGGTTCGAAGAGCAGAACATACGATCCTGCGACGTGCACTCGGCGCACTCCTTGAAGGGGGGCATTTAGGGGCTTGTAATGGAGAGGGTTCCGGAGAATTTGGTCCACCTTGGTATCGACAGCGCGTTTGAATCCGGCGTTGCGTGCGCAGAGCTTCCGGTAGTCACTCTCGAACTCAGGGGAGACCTCCAGGTCCCAGCTCACCGCGACTCACCAAAGACATCGTTCAGGGATCGGATCCTCCGAAACTTACCCTTCCTGATCCGCTGGAGGTCTGCTGCGAAATCGGGCCGGAGGGCCGGGTCGAGGATTGTCTCCTCATAGGCGGCAACGATGCTCTCGAGTGCCTCCGACTTGCCCTTGAGTCCGTCTCGGGCCTTGACCACATTGACGACGCGATTAGCGTGCTCCGAGAGCTCCACGACAGCCTTAGGCATAATCCGACATAACTCCATATAACGTCAGGATATAAGAGCTATCGGTCCTACACTCCGTGACGAAGAGCGACTCCAAGTAGTGGGAAATCTTCGCTCGAATCCCGGTCTAGGATTCGAACTTTCTGGCGGAGCCTGGAGCCGGCAGCTGCGACCCCGGGCGACTCCACCTCGCGAGGTCGAGACGTCGGGGGAGGTCCCGAGCGGCGCGGAGGGGAGACGGACCGGTGGGACCTCGGTGGAACGCTTCGTCCCGGAAACGGATTAGTTCCGGGCGGCCTTCGGCCGGGAGGACGATGAGGACCGAACTCCAGCTGATCCGAGGGCTCTACCGCTACCACTTCCGGAAGCTCCATGAGTACCGCCGGACGATCTGGCGTCTGCCCGAGAAGGAACGCTACCGGGACCGGGGTTCCACCTACCCATCGCTGGTGGACATCTACCTGCACATTCTCGACGATTACCGATTCTGGTTCATTCAGGCGTACACGGGGAAGACGTTCCAGGACTTTCCGCTCGGGATACGGCTCTCCCGTGCGCAGGCGGAACAGGCCACCCGCGAGGTCGAGCGGCTGGTGAGCAGTTTCATCGGGAAGCTGCATCCCCGCGACCTGGACCGGAAGTTCTACATTCAGGTCGACCGGAGGTCGATCACCATCCGCTCGATGCTCCTGCAGATGATCGAGGGGGATCTCCAGCACACGGGCGAGCTCAACGCGCTCCTCTGGCAGATGGACATCGCACCTCCCCCCGTCGACCTCTCGCGGGTCGGGCGCTTCTGAACGGGGGCAACGCTCCCAACCCGCGAGAGCGTTCGTGCCCTGGCCCGAACGCGGCTTCCGATATTCGCGGTCGGACCGCGAGATACGGTCCGCACGGCCTCCGCCGGTTCCGATCGCTCCCACCGGCAAACGGTGGGATTAACTACCGATAGGGCGTCTCACGGCCGGACGGGTCGGACCCGAGGAAGCGAGGAGCATGCTGTTCAGCACGGTCGAGGCCGAGATGGCGGGAAGGGCGGCAGCCCTGGCGGCGACGCACGCGGCGGCGGCGATGCAGGCGTTCACCACCCTGAAAGAGGCCGCGACCGCGAGGCTCATCCAGATCCCCGCGTCGGCGCACAACCTGGCCCTGGCGAAGGCGACGGCGGCCAAGACGCTCGCGACCGCGAAGTTGGCCTCGGCGAAGACCGCCATGATCAAGGCGACGATGATCAAGAGTTCCCTGACCCACGCCTTCACGACGCGGTTGGCGTTCGCACCGGCTGCGATGACGAAGTCGGGGTTGGCGCATGCCCCGACGGCCAAGATGGCGATGACGCACGCGGGGATGACCAAGACCGCGATGCCGCACGGGGACCCGACGAAGGCGATGATCGCGGCCCCCACGAAGGCCGCTCCGACGAAGGCCGCGGAGGCCGCGACGACGATCGAGACCAAAGCGGCCGCGACGAAGACGCTCACCACCACTCGCTGAACCGCGCGGCCGGCTGACCCCGAGGCGACCGTCGGATTCCCGAGCGCGTTCGAGCGGAGGGTCGGGTTCCCGATCCGTCGGGTGAGCGGCCCGGTACGCCCGCCCGCCGACGAACCTCTGGCACCATCCGGCGCGGTCCGGGTTCACACCCGGGCCCGGGGCCTCGGCGGCAAAGGTTCGGGGAACCAGGCGGGGTACGGAGCGGAGCCCAGGGCGAACGTCCGGTGGACGGCCGCCACTCCGTCGAACGCCGCGAGCCGACGCAGGAACCGTTCCAGCACCACCGGTGCGTCCGCCGGCACCAGCCCCGCGACGAGGTCCGTCGGCCGATCCGGCGCGAGCCCGAGCCCGTCGGCCGCGACCGGCATCCACGGGAGGGCCTCGTCGCCAATCCCGGCGAGTACCTCGCCCCGCGCGTCCGCCCTCCGCAGGTCGGCCCGCACGAGCGCGAGCGGGAACTCCTCCGACTCGGGTCCGTGCGTCCACCAGCACGCGCGCGAGTCGAGGAGCCGATGGTAGCATCGGGCCGCGGTCTTGAGCGAGATCCGGGCGGTCGCCGCGATCTCCGCCAGGCCCGCGTCCGGCCGGGAGCGGACGCAGTGGAGGACGCGCCGGAGCAGCGCGGAGAGCTCGAGGTCGCACGGCGGGGTGTAGTACGGCCGGGCCGCGAGCGCCGACCCGGAAGGGGTGAGGCGGCCCACGAGCGCGGCGATCCGCGAGGCCGCGAGCGGACCGTCCGCGGCGAGGTAGACCTGGATCTTCCGCTGGTCCTCGTCGAGCACGTCGCGGGTGAACATCACCCCGCCGATGAACCTCAGGTCCCGAAGGACCGGCTCGACCTCAGCGGGGGCGCGGACCGGCAGGTCCGCGACGAACACCGTCGCCCCGATGAGTCCGGGGTTCGGGACCACGAGCCGATCCCGCAGGAATCCCGAGTCGGTGAGGCGCCGGAGCCGGGCGCGCACGGCGCTCTCGCTGAGCCCGACCCGCTCGGCGATCTCGCGCGGCGTGATCCGGGGATCGAGGACCCGTCGACCCGCCCAGAATCGAGCTTCGCCACCGGGGGAGAGGTAGCGGTAGATCCCGAAGTCCACGGCGTCCATGCGGCGAGCTCCCGCGCCGACGGGGCCGTCGCCTTAAGATTCTACCGAAGCGACGCGACGGCACCGTGCCCCGCGGCGACCCCGGGGGGCGGATCGATCAGTTCGCGAGGGCCTGGTCCGCGGCGCGCAGACGTCGGCTCATCTCCTCGAGCACGCTCAGGACGACCCCCGGCTGGCTCGCCGCGTAGCCCCAGAACTCCCACTTCTGGAGGACCGCCATCCTCGAGGCCTCGAGCGTCACGACGTCGGCGGAGCGGGGGTGATTGTCGAACAGCGACATCTCCCCGAAGAACTGGCCGGCCCCCAGGCGCGCGAGGCCACGGTTCCCACGCCGGACCTCGGCGGAACCCTCGAGGATCAGGAACAGCCCATCGCCCCGGTCACCGTGCTTCACCACGGTCTCGCCCTCGTCGAAGGCCACGACCTCGGTCCACTTCGCGAGCGTCCTGAGCTGGCTATCGGTGAGCGCGCCCAGGATCGAGACCTTCTTCAGGCGCCGGACGAGTTCCTGGACCGGGAATTTCTCCGACTTGGGCACGGAGCGTGGAATTTTCTTCCGGGATTAATACGTTCCTCCGAGCGTTCGGGCTTCGGGCCCGGCGACGGTCCACCCGAGCAGGGCCGAGGCCGACCGCGGCGGCACGCCCGCTTCGGCCCCCCGCCGGGCCCCGGTCGTGCCGGGGTCGCTCCCTTTAGAGTCGGAGGGGACGCCCGTCCACCTCGACCGACGCGCCCGCGTTGATGGCCCACCCGAAGAACGACGAGCGGTTCTTGCCCCCCCACCCCGCGTTCCCGCCGACGGACACCATGACTCCGCCCCGCTCGAGGTCCTCGACCTGCGGGGTGTCGTGGAGTTCGGGGTTCAGACCGATCACGAGGAATCCGGGCTGGTCGCGTCCCTTGCTCGCGGACTTGAAGGCCCCGCGGAACCGCTCCTCGCCCGAGTCGAACTCCGTCCCGGTGAGCTTGCCCCCCTCGAAATGGAAGACGGCGCCCTTCACCGTGCCGTCATCGTAATAGCACGTCCGGTTCGCGGCGATCGTGCCGTCCGCGACGCGCTCATCGAGCGCCACGCGCACCGCCCCCGCCGGTAGTCCGGTCAACAGGTCGAACGGCCGGCGGGCGTCACCGACGCGGGGTCGACCGACCGACACAACCGGTCGTCGGCGCGCGAGCCCGAGCGTGAGGTCGGTGCCGTTCGCCGCGCGGATCCGCAGACGGCGACCGCGCTCGAGCGCCCGGGCGATCGGCGTCGCCGCCCGCTCGAGCGTCTCGGGAGGGACCATCGTCGCGCGGACCAGCTGGTCGGACCAGGCGTCGAGGTCCGCGCCGTACGCCTCGGCGAGCGCCGGATAGGGACGCCCGATCTCCATGCGGGCCCCCCGGAGCCCGGCTTTGCGAGCCGTAGCATACCACTTTTCATTGAACGCGAAGAGCTGGCTCGACCGCTTCTCGGGCAGCTGGTTGAGTCGAACGCGGTCGCCCGGACCCCACATATGGATGTAGACGTTCGTTTGCGCGAGCGCCGCCCACTCGTGGGCGGAGGCGTTGCCGAGCACCCCGAACTCGCCGCCGTCGACCGAGTCCCAGTAGGCGCCCTCGTCCTCGTACGGGATGAGCGGCAGCGCCTTCAATCGCCGGGCCTCGCGCGCGAACGCCACCGCCCACGGCAGCGTGTGGGTCCAGGCCTCGATGATGACCCGCTCGCCGGGGCGGACCTTCAGATTGCGGGTCAGGACGGACTTCGCCAGTCGCGAGCGCGTGGAGTCGGAGTCGATCGGGTCGGTCATGGGTCCCGGAAGGACCCGTCCTATTTTGCGCTGGTGACCTACTTCGATTCCCCTACGCTTTCAAGTGACCCGGACTCCGAACGCGGTCAACCTCGTCCCGCGCCACCGTCGCCCCCGGAACCGGCGCGCTCGGAGCCGGAGGCTTGCGTCGGTGCTCCACGGGATGGACAAGTGACTTGGGTCTGGGTGGTCTGCCCCGGATCATGACGGCTGACACCGGCAAGGACCTCGTCGCGCTGCTCTCGTGCGTGGTGGGTGGCTCGCTCGAGGCGCGGATCGACGGAGCTCCGTTCGCCGCGCTCGATGGCGAGGCCCGCGAACTCACGTTGGAGCTCGGGCGACTGGGCCCGGAACTGGGGCGGCGCCGGTCCGGCCTCAGCGCGCGACTCGTGGAACTCTGGGAGTTTCGCGGGCTGCCCTCCGCGCTCGCCCGATCGGGCTGGCGGGTGAACATCCGCGACGGGGGTCGCGAGCTCGTGCGGATGGGTCGGACCGTGAGCGCGCTCACCGGGCACGTCCACGTGAGCCGGGCGGCGTGGGGGAAGTGGCGAGACCTACCCTAGGTTTGCACGTGGGCGATGTGCGCCGTGGCGAGCGCGTCCTTCTCCCCGTCGGTCAGCTCCCGCATGTGCACCGAGACCGTCACGGTCCCCGAGAGGTGCAACGCGAGCCGGCTGTCGCCCATCGAGAGCGTCAATCCGTCCAGCCGCACGTCGACCTGGCTGTGCTTGTCCGATAGGGCTTCGATCACGCCTTCCAGCAATCCGCGAGTCATCTCTTCGGTCCGCTCTGGCACAGGGCACCACCGGGGACGCGATGCCGAGATAGGATTTCAACTCTCGTCCGACCGGTCCTAGAACCGGTCCCCGGAAAAGCAGACGAACCGCGGGTCGTCGGTCGCGAACGCGGCGACCGCCTCCTCCGTCGTCCACTCGCGCTCCAGCGAGGCGGCCATGAGCGCCCACCACGACCGGGGGGACCGGGCGTAGCTTCCCGACTCGAAGATTTCGGGCGCGCCCGGTACGACCGAGTGCTGGAAGGCGCACGGCATGCCGGTCGACATTCGGACGAGGCGATTGACGAGGGCCCGGCGGACCGCGCCGTCCCGGGCGATGAGCTCGCCGCAGATGGTTCGCTGCGGAGTCCGGTCGTACTGGGCGTAGCCTGCGATCCGACCGCCGTCCCGGTACACGAGCAGCTGTCGCGCGGGGTCGAGACGTCCCGTGCCGTGCTTCGAGAGGAGCGTGCCCGGGGGGCGCTGGACGAACCCGAGCCGTCCCTGGAGCGCCCGATCGTGGAGGCGTTCGATCTCGCTGAGGTCGGACGCGCGCCCCGGACGGATCCGCGGATCCGGTCGCCCGCGCACGGGGCGCGATCCTCCGATCCGAACCGCCCACCGGGAAGAGTAGATGTCGCGGTACCCCAGCTTGTCGTAGAGCGCGTGGGCGCCCCAGGACGGGTTCGTCCAGAGCGTGACGTACCGGATCCCCGCCGCGCGCTCCCGCCGGTGGACGTCGCGGAGCAGGGCGGCGGCGATCCCGCTCCGTCGGCGGTCGGGCAGGGTCGTGACGGTGGCCAGCCCCGCGATCGACTCCGAACCGTCCGGGAAGGCGTACGGGATCCTCAGGACGTAGACCTCCCCAAGGACCCGCTCCCGCTCGACCGCGAAGACCCCGCCGTACTCCACGAGGCGGCGGGTCCGCCGCCGCCACGCGTCGAGGTCGGACGGCGTGTAGAAGCTCCCGAACGCCGCCATCTGGAGCAGGGCCCTCGAGGCCTCGGTCGCCGCCGGCAGTTCGTCGAGAGAGAGGATCCGCATCGCCGCGTGCCCGAGGGGGGCTCGGCACTTCAGGGTTGAGGCTCGGCGGCCCCGGACTCCCCCGTGCCCCGGGCCGCGCAGTTCGGACCGGGCCGAGATAAATCGAGAGGCCGGTCGGTCCCCGACTGACGGAGACCCGTCGATGCCGGGCACCGACCTCCGGCCCTCGCTGAGCGGGGCCGAGGAACAGAGCGTCCCGGTCTTCGAGCGACCGCCGGCGCTCGTCCAGTGGCTGGACGCGACGGAGGACGCGATCCGTCGGCGGCTCGCGAAGCTCCGGCTGTTCGACCGGATCTTCCTCCTGCAGCGCGACTGGATGACCCGCATCACGATGCTCATGATCATCGCCGGCCTGTTCTGGGGCGCGGTCGGCGGGTTCGACGCGTTCGGGTTCCAGACGCAGGTCGTCGCGTACGCGACCGGCGCGACCGTCCACCTCTCGAACGTCGAGATCTACTCGTCGGTCACGCTCCACGGCCTCCGGGAGCTGTTCGGCTTCGCCCAGCAGCTCGAGCTCGCCGCGCTCGGCTTCCTCGTGATCAACGCGCTCGGGATCGTGCCCCGGCACAAGTGGAGCCTCTACTCGGTCGTGATCCTCCTCAACGGCTCGATGATCCTCCTCGAGGGACCCATCTACCTCGTTCCGTTCAACGACAACTACTTCCCGGCGACCGGTTGGTACTTCCCGTCGCCGCTCGGGATCAACGGTCAGAGCAGCTACGTGGTGAGCCCCCTCTGGTTCCTCGGCTGGCTCGCGCTCTGCCTGGCGATCCTCCTCTGGACCGGCTGGATGGTCGTCCACCTCCGCGACTGGTACCGGAAGAACCGGGCCCTCGCCCTGGGTCGGCGGTACCCGGTCTTCCTCTGGTTCGTCGTCGGCACGCTGGTCCTGCTCCCGATGACGTACGGGCCGCTCATCGTCTCGACCGGCTGGGATATCGGGACGGCGTATGCCGGCTGGGCGATCGATCCGCTCGCGAACCAGGTGATCTTCTGGATCTTCGGGCACGCGCTCGTCTACGTGCTCTTTCTGATCCCGCTCATCGCGCTCTACCTGCTCATCCCGATCCTCGCGCGCCGGCCGATCTACAGCTACCGCTTCGCGGTGGCCTCGGCGGTCCTGTTCGTCCTCCTCACGCCCCTCCTCGGGCTTCACCACCTCTACCTCACGCCGATCCCGGCGTGGTCGGCGTGGCTCACGATGGCCCTGTCGTTCGCGATCGTGATCCCGTCGGCGATCACGTTCTTCTCGGTCTGGATGACCGTGAAGGGGGTCCCGCGCCGTGAGTGGGAGTGGAACGCGGTCGCGCTCTTCGCGCTCCTCAGCTTCGGGGGCGCGATCCTGGGCGGCCTCTCGGGTCCCGCGCTCGCGACCGTGCCCTGGGACGTCGACGTCCACAACAGCCTCTTCGTCCTCGGCCACTTCCACGCGATGACCGTCCTCGCGATCGCGTCGGGCGGCTACGCGCTCCTCTACGCGATCTTCCCGATCCTGACGGGTCGCGAGTGG
>JASHYU010000211.1 GCA_030042855.1 Thermoplasmata archaeon | reverse complement strand
CGCGAGCGGGAGCGGCCGAGCCCGACCACCGCCACGACCCAGAGGACCATCGCGAAGGAGGGGGCGACGAACGCGATCGCCGCCGAGGCGGCGAAGACCGCGACGTTGTAGATCTCGCCCTGCTCGGTGCGCCGGACCCAGGCCTCCGGGAGGCGCGGCTCGACCAGGCGATGGCCGGCGGTCGAGTGCCGCCAGATCGCGAGCAGGGTCAGGCCCCCGAGGACCTGGATCGCGGCGAACATCGCGACCGCGAGTCGGTTCGAGATGCTCCCCGGTCCGATCGTGGCGCCCGGCCCGTAGAAGTAGAGCACGTCCACGAGGAACGGGGTCACGGCGATGATGAGCAGGAACAGGTTGTTGAGCCGGACGAGCAGTCCGTCATAGCGGACGATGGGGGAGAACAGACGGCGGTGGGCCCCCCACCACGAGGCGATGACGAAGAACGAGATCAGGTAGGCGACGAACGAGGGCCACTCGCTCTGGAGGTAGCTCGGGAGCGAGGAGTACCGGTCGACCCCGGCCACCTGCGGCAACACGAGCGTGACGACCAGGAAGGTCATCGAGAACGCGAAGACCGCGTCGCTCATCCCGACGATCCGGGCCATGTCGGAGCCGGTGCCGTCGAGCCCCTCGACGTGCTCCTCCTCCGCCGCGAGCTTCGCGTCGACCGTCGCGCCCTGCGCCATGCTCCCGACCCGGACCTTCGGTCCGAGGGCGAACGGCAGATGAAGGGTTCTACTCGGGCCCGCGCGCGCGGCGACCCGGGCCCCGGCGCCGAGGTGGGGCCGCCCGCGGCCGGGACGGGCCCCGATCGACCCGTTCGAACGTGGCCGACCACGCCCAGCCGGTGACGCCGGCGAGCCGGGTCTGGAAGCGGGCCGGTGCGATCTCGAGCGCGCGCCATCCGGGACCGAAGGTCGAGCGGAGCTCCGCCGCGCTCACGCGCCGGGGGCCGCCCCAGTCGGTGGGCTCGCGCTCGCTGAAACAGAGGAGCGACAGGCGACCCGTGGGCCGCAGGGCGGCCCGGACCCGGGCGGCGTAGACGGGGCGATGGCGGTCCTCGAAGACGTGGAAGAGCCCGCTATCCGTCACCGTATCGAACCGCTCGCGACCGAGATCGAGCTCGAGGACGTTCGCGACCCGGAACTCGAGGGGCAGACCGCGCCCCGCGACCTTTTCCCGGGCCCGTCGGACGGCCGCCGGCGCGAGGTCGATCCCCAGAGTCGGATGGCCGTGGCGCGCGAAGTAGATCGCGTTCTCGCCGGTCCCGCATCCCACGTCGAGCACGCGTCCCCGGATCTCCCCTCGGTCGCAACGTCGGACGAACTCGGGCTGGGGAGCGCCGATCTCCCACGGAGGGGTCCCCGCGTAGGCGCGATCGAAGAATTCCACCGCCGCTCCGACTCCCTACCGCGGCGAGAGGGTGACGGTGGAGGTCGCGAGCGTCGGGTAGGACGATTCGACGAGCAACGTGAGCGTCAGCCCCCCGATCCATCCCCCCACGAACGAGGCCCCGAAGACCGAGTCCGGCGAGACGTAGAGCATCGTGCGCGAGCCGTTCGGGAACATCTGTCCGAGCTCGAACGAGTAGTTCGTCCCATCCCGTTCGAGGCCGGTGCCGACGACGATCCCCCCCGCGCTCGAGTACCAGTCGGTCAGCTGGAGCTCGAAGGTCACGTTGCGGAACGAGACATTCCACCTCGGACCGGCGTTCGAGGTCGGGGGCGGATGGAGCGGCACGACCTGTTCGTCGTACTGGTGTCCCGCGATCGTCGTCTCGAGGGGGGCCGCGTAGTTGGGCCTCCAGCCGGGGATCAGGCCCCCGAACAGCGCGACGCCGACCGCCGTCATCACGACCAGCCCGACGACGAGCGCCCGCACCTGGCGCCGGGTCATCGGGATCTCCTCGTCCATCCCCACGGGCGCGCGCGGTTGGAGCGACTCCCCGCTCATAGCGGTAGTGGCCGCGAGCACCGGGGGAGGGGCTTTTCCCACCCCCGGCGATGGCGCGCGGTGATGCAGGCCGTGGCCATCCGGGCGTTCCACGCTCCGCCCGAACTGATGGAGGTCGATCCGCCGCGGCCCGGACCGGGAGAGGTCCGCGTCCGCGTGGCGGCGGCGGGGGTGAATCCGTTCGACTGGAAGGTGGCCGACGGGATCTTCGAGGGCGCCCGGACGCACCGGTTCCCGTTGGTGCTGGGGGTGGACGGGGCCGGCTGGGTCGAGTCGTGCGGCCCGGGCGTCGGCCGATTCGCGGTCGGAGACCCGATCTTCGGCCAGTTTCTCCACGACCCCGTCGGCGACGGGACGTTCGCGGCGCTCGCGATCACGCCCGAGTCGATCGGCGTGACGAACTTCCCGGCGGAGGTCGCGCCGGTGGAGGCGGCCGGCCTGCCGACGGCCGGGATGACCGCCCTCCAAGCGCTCG
This sequence comes from Thermoplasmata archaeon, assembly GCA_030042855.1. Next base: position 5,556 of record JASHYU010000211.1, on the reverse strand, counting down.
ACGAGCTCGGCGTGGCCCCGGGCGGCTCGCTGCTCGTCGTGGGCGCCTCGGGGGGCGTCGGCTCCTGCGCGCTCCAGCTCGCCCGGTCGCGGGGGGTGCGCGTGATCGCGGTCGCGCGGCCGGGATCCGAGACCCGTCTCCGTCGGCTCGGCGCGGCGGAGGTCCTCGAGTACGGCGTGGCCTCGCTCGACGAGCGCGTTCGAGCGCTCCGGCCCGGTGGGGTCGACGGACTGCTCGATGCCGCGAGTCGCGCCCCGGAGTTCCAGCGACTCAGCGGTCTCGTCCGCCCCGGGGGGCGCGCGCTGACGATCGTCTATGTGGCGGATCCCCGGGGCGCCCCGGCGGACGGGGTGGAACGGATCAACTTCGGACTTCGTCCCACGCGCCCGCTGCTCGACCGCGTGGTGCGGGAGGTCGTCGAGCACCGGCTCGTCGTGCCGATCGAGCGGGAGATCTCCCTCGCCCAGGTCCCGGCCGCGTTGGCCGAGAGCCGGACCGGGCGCACGAGCGGGAAGACCGTCGTGCGGATCGGGGGGCCGGCGCCGTCGTGACCGACGGCGCCCGGGCTCCGACGGCCGGGCGCGCACTCCCGGCGGTTCGCACCGCTTAAGTTCGGCTGGCTTCCACCCGAGGGCATGCGCGCGAGGGCCGCCGTCGACCGCTCGGCCCGGGAGGCCTACCGGCGCTCGGCGAGCGTGTACGATGCGGTGTACGCCGGGAAGGACTACCGGGCGGAGGCCCGACGGATCCGCGCGCTGGTCCAGCAGTACGGCCGTCGTCCGTCCCGCACGCTGCTCGACGTCGCCTGCGGTACCGGCGGGCATCTGCGACACCTGGCGCGGTGGTACCGGGTCACCGGCCTCGACGTCAATGCGGCGATGCTCCGGGAGGCGCGTCGGAACCTTCCGGCCGTCCGATTCGTGCGGGGCACCATGCAGGGGTTCCACCGGCCGGATCGCGTCGACCTGATCACGTGCCTGTTCTCCGCGATCGGCTACGTGCGGTCGGAGCGGGAGCTCCGACGGACGCTCGCGAACTTCGCGCGGCACCTCACCCCCGGCGGGCTCGTGCTGGTCGAGCCCTGGTTCGCGCCCTCGGAGTACCGGGTGGGCTCCGTCCACCTCGGCACCTACGGAACCGCCGTCCGACCGATCGCGCGCATGAACGTCTCCGGGCGACGGGGATCCCGCTCGGTGATGGACATGCACTACCTCGTGCCGGTCGTGGGCAAGGTCCGCCACTGGGTCGAGCGCCACGAGCTCACGATGTTCGACGGGGCCGCGTACCGCGCCGCGTTCCGCGGAGCCGGGTTGCGGGTGCGACGCGTACCCAGCGGGTTCTCTTCCGAGCGCGGCCTGTACGTGGGCGTGGCGCCGGCCGCCCCCCGGCGGTCGCGGATGAGGCGGTCCGGCCGTCGCCGGCTCAATCGATGACCTTGAGCCGCGCCCCGTCCGCGCGAAAACCGTGGGTCCGGTGGCTGCCGTCGCACATCGGCTTGTGCTGCGAGTGACCGCAGCGGCACAGGGCCATCGTGACCTTCCCGTCGACCATCACTAGGTTGGGCCCGTTCTCGTTCGAGACGATCTCGACCTTCGGCATGGCGTGCGAGGGAGAGGGGCTTCGATGGGATAAGGGCGCGCTGGAGCGGACGCCATCGACGGGCGGTCCGGTGCGTCCCGAGGACCGACGCCGGGCCGCCCGATCCCGCGGATCACTGGATCCCGGTCAGCGTCGACTGGCCCTGGGGGATCCCCGAGCGCGTGATCCCCCCGAGAGCGCGAGCGATCAACCAGATCGAAGCGAAGGACAGGGCGAAGACGACCGCGATCACGACCACCGCGCCGAACGCCTCGAGGCCGATCTGGTGGACCGCAGACAGACCGCCGCCGAAGAGCAGACCGTTGGGGAGGCTCGCGTACCCTGAGCCCGTCGCAAAGGCGCGCTGAGCGAACACGCCGATCATGAGGAGCCCGAAGAGCCCGCCGACCAGGTGCCCGGGGAAGAGACCGATCGGATCGGAGAACCACTTGGCGCGGGAGAGGTACCGCTCCGCGACGAGGAAGAGCGGCCCGCAGAGGAGTCCGAGGATCACCGCGGAGAGCGGGCTCACGAAGCCGGCGAGCGGCGTGATCACGATGAGCCCCATCAGGATCCCGTTCGCCGAGTAGAGATACCCGGGATCCCGACGGGTCTGCCAGTACCGACACGCCATCAGGGACAGGAACGAGACGCCCGCGGCGAGGAACGTGGTCAGCACGACGACGGTCGTCTCGCTGTTGAACGCGAGCACGCTCCCCGGGTTGAACCCGAACCAGCCGACCCAGAGGAGCAGGGCGGAGAGGGTGAGCCAGGTCGAGTCGACCCGCGTGGGGATCTGCGGGCTCTCCCGGAGCCCGCGGGCCCGCTCCTCGCGCCAGACCTGGAGGACGACCGCGAGCCCGGCCGCGCCGGCGGCCGCGTGCACCACGAGACCGCCCGCGAAGTCGACCATCCCGAGGCGCGCGAGCCAGCCGGAGGGGTTCCAGATCCAAGCCGCGGGCAGGGTCCAGATGAGCAGGAAGTACGGGATCGCGAACAGCGCGACCGCGCGGATCTTCACTTTCTTCACCATGACGACGCCGACCAGGGCGAACGTCACGGCCGCGAACGCGGTCTCGAACAGGAAGTAGGTCCCGGTGCTCAGCGCGAGCGGGGCCGAGGCCGAGCCGAGGAAGTAGCCGAAGGTGTTCGAGGGATTGGTCGACCACCACACTCCGTAGAGGATGCCCGGCGCGTTCGGGCTCGACCCGCCGAGGAACGGTTGCATGTAGAGCGGGTTCCCGATGACGCCCCGGCCCACGGTGGGCGCGAAGGCGAGGTCGAAACCAAGGAACGCCATCAACGCGAGCGCCATGCACGTCATGATGCTCGTCTTGAGCAGGCTCCGCCAGCGGTCCTCCCCGAGCTCGCCGACCTCGAGGAACCCGACCGCGATGGTCATGGTGAAGACGAGCAGCGCGGCGACGATCACCCAGAGGTTGTTGACGTCGTTCGGGATCATGCGGTCCAGCGCGCCCGGTCGGGCCGAGCCCCCACGGCGCGCGCCAGCGCGGCGTTCGGCTATTTAATGTTCAGCGGAGAGGAACGGGCCCCTGCCCGGGGTCCGGCGAGCCCGTCCGGCACCGGTCCCGGGACGTCACGCTGCGGTCGGCGGTCGCGGCCGAACTTCGAGCGAGCGGCCGCCCGCGCCGGTCCGGGTGCGCGCCGCTACCCCGGCGCGACGGGGTCGGCCGCGCCGGGCCCCGACTCGAGTTCGAAGACCGCGTGCAGGATGCCGAACTCGTCCGCCATGCGGTCGCGCAGGTGCGCGACGACCTCCATCCCATCGCGGACGCTCATCTCCTCGACCCGGACGTGGGCCGTCATGCAGACGAGCGTGGGGCAGACGGCCCAGACGTGGAGGTCGTGGAGCGCGATCACGCGCGGAACGGCGAGGGCGGAGCGTTCGATGTCCGAGACCGAGAGATTGCGCGGCGTGCGCTCGGTGAGCACGTCCCAGGCACCGCCGAAGAGGGGCAGCGACTCGTAGACGAGGATCGCTGCGATCGCGAGCGCCGCGAACGAGTCCGCGCTGGCCAGCCCCGGGCGGAGCAGGATCAGGAAGCCGGCGACCAACACGGCGAGGGTGATGGCGACGTCGCTGCCGAGGTGGACCAGCACGCTGAGGAGGTTGAGATCCCGGGCCCGCCGGGGGCTCCGCTGGATGACCGCGAGGTTCACCGCGCGCAGCCCGAGGACCGGCGCCGCCGCGACGAGGATCCAGACCGGGTCGACCGCGCCGGCGAACGACGTACCGCGGAGGAGGTCGGAGCCCGCGACGTACCCGAACACGAGCCCGGTGCCGAGGACGAGCGCTCCGTTGAGGAGTCCCGCGAACACCTCGAAGCGGTGCGCCCCGAACGTCATCTCGCCCGACGCGCCGCGCCCCGTCGCCCGAAGCGCGAGCCAGGAGATCGCGAACGCGAGGATGTCGGGGATGTTGTGGACGGCGTCGATCGTCAGCGAGAGGCTGTGCGAAGCGAGGGCGCCGTACGCCTCGATGACGAGGATCACGGCCGAGAGCTCGACCGCTAGCCCCAACGCCCGAAGGATGCGGTCCTCGGCTTCCTTCTCGCCGTGAACGAGGGTCGGCATGGGTCCGCGAGAGAACCGCTACGCCCTCCGGACGGACATAATCCCTTCTCGGGGAGGGGAGGTCGAGCTCCGAGAGCCGGTGGCGGTGGGGATGCGGAGGCGCGGCCTCGCCGTCCCAGAGGGGCCCGACGGCCCCCGGTAAGGCGCTTAACGAGCGGGGGTCTCGGGCCGGCCTCATGACCGATCCGGCCGAACGCGCCGCGCGCTTCCGCGCCCTCCATCACGATCCTCATCCCCTCGTGCTCCCCAACGCGTGGGACGTCCCGAGCGCCCGGGTCTTCGAGGACGCGGGATTCCCGGCGGTCGCGACCTCGAGCGCCGGACTGATGGTGAGCCAGGGATATCCGGACGGCGAGCTCATGCCGCGGCGCGAGCTCGTCCGCGCCGTCGAGCGGATCGCCGCCCGACTGTCCGTGCCGCTCAGCGCGGACGTGGTGGCCGGCTACGGTCGCACCGCCCGGGCCGTCGCGTCGACCGTTCGGGCGATCGTGGGCGCGGGTGCGGTGGGCATCAATCTCGAGGACGGGAGCCACGCGACCGAGCGCCTCGCTCCGGTCCCGGCCCAGGTCGCGAAATTGAAGGCGGTGCGCGCGGCCGCCGAGACCCTCCGCGTGCCCCTCGTGATCAACGCCCGGACCGATGCGCTCCGGTACGCTCCCGGGGACGCGGAGGCCAAGCTGCGGGAAGCGATCGCGCGGCTCACGGCGTACCGCGACGCGGGGGCGGACTGCGTCTATCCGATGGGCCTCACGGACGCCGCGACGATCTCCACGGTCGTCTCGGCCCTCGGCTGTCCGGTGAACGTGATGGTCCGGCCCGGCCTTCCGCCGGTCTCCGAGCTCGAGCGACTCGGCGTCCGGCGGATCAGCTTCGGTCCCGCCGCGTCGTACGCCGCGCTCGGGCTCTTGAAGCGGGCGAGCGAGGAGGTCCGAGGGCGGGGGACGTACGCGCTCCTCACGGAGGGGGCGATCACGTTCGACGAGCTGAACCGCCTGGCCGGTCCCCGTCCGGCGTGACCGGTCGGGTTCCGGTCCACTTCACAAGGCCTTAGATACCGGGGCCCCGTGGGTCCGGTGGCCCCGGGCCGGGAGGTTCACGGTGAGATGGCATCCGATGCGGACACCCGCGCGCCGTGGACCGACTGATCCCTGAAGGTCCCGGGGGCCCGCGTGTTCCCATCGATCTCTCTCGTGAGTCGACCGACCCCGGGCCGGGTGGCAACCGATGCCCAACGACGGGTACCTCGACGAGAGCGTGCACTGGAAAGTGCGGAACGGGCTGATCGACTTCGCCGAGCCGACGCACGGCGAGGTGGCCGATGCGATCCGCGAGGTCGGGCTGGCCACGGAGGTCGGCCAGCGCCTCGGTTCCGGCAAGGAGGCG
>JASHYU010000026.1 GCA_030042855.1 Thermoplasmata archaeon | reverse complement strand
CGCTGGTACCCGCTCGAGAAGATCGAGGAGGAGCTCAGGATCAACGCCAAGATCGGCGTTCGCAAGGGCATCCTGCACTCCGACGACGTGATGTTCTACGGCAGCCCGAACGTCATGCCGCACGAGGAGAAGCTGCTCCCGCTCCTCAAGCTCGCGAAGCGCTACTACGAGCAGGTCGGCTGGAGCCACGTCGCGGTGGCGACGCTCCTGACCAAGCCGAAGGTGCTGTCGAAGTGCGCCGAGATCCTGATCGACGACAAGCAGAAGTGGTGGGGGGTCGAGGTCGGGGTCGAGACGGGCTCGCCCCACATGATCACGGCCGCGATGCCGGGCAAGGTCGCCCCGTTCAAGGCGTCCCAGTGGCCCGAGCTCGTCGTGCAGGCGGCCGGCCTCATGAACGACAACCACGTCTATCCGGCGTGCACGTTCATCGTCGGGTTGCCGCAGGAGACGGAGGATGACGTCCAGCGGACGATCGACCTCATCGACGACCTCTGGGACTTCAAGGCGCTCCTCGTCCCCATGTTCTTCGTGCCGCTCGGGCACCTCAAGTCCCGCGACTGGTTCCGCCGGGACCGGCTGAGCCCGCTCCAGGAGGAGCTCCTGAAGCGCGCGCTGTCGCACGGGCTGCGCCAGTCGAAGCGGATGCTCAACGACTTCTTCGACTGGCAGGGGGCGCACACCGAGCTCTACCGGTCGTCGTTCCGAGGGTTCATCGCCTTCCTCGACGTCATCGCGAAGCTGCACGGGCTCTCGAGCCCCTCGACGCGGCCGCCGCGCAAGATCGCCGACCCCAACCTCACGCCGGACCGCCTCCCGGTGCCGACGATCCCGGTCCGCGAGTGATCCGAGACTAGGCGTCCTCCTCCGGGAACGCGCTCCCGGCCGGCCGACCCTCGGGCCGGTGGACGGACCGGGGCCGGTACTCCGCGACCCGAGGAGCGGTCACGGACCGGCCCGCGACGACGGCGAGCGTCGTCTCCGCGCCGTTACCGTCGTACGCTCGCCACGACCCGGGACCGAACGGAGCCCCGAGGATCAGGTGGCGCGATCCCCAGTTCCGGAAGAGCTGGAGGTCCGCGTCGGACGGGTGGAGGGCTCCCGACGGGTGCGAGTGGACCGTCCCGACGACGGTGAGGTCGGCCGGGAGCATGTACAGCCGGAAGTTGGCGTGACGGCGCCCCGCGGTCGTACCGGGCAGCAGCAACAGCTCGCCGATCACCCCGGGCGGATCCGCGCGGAGCACCCCGCCGAACTCGTTGGGGTAGGAGGAGCGCGCGCTCGCGAGCGCGCTATCGAGCACGCGCCGCGAGATCGCGGTGGGGGTGGCGCCGAGCGCGGGGCCCCCCGAGGCGCGCCTACGCGCGGGACGGAAGAACGGCACCGCCGCCCCCCTCGGCACCGGGCTCCTCGCTCCAGGGGAGGATCCGCTTGCCCCGGAGCCGGTCGAAGTACCGGTCCCCGAACCGGACGAGCCGCGAGCGGCGCGGCGACCGGTAGACCGTGACCGAACCGCCCGGCGGCACGACGTGCTCGTCCTGCCCGTCGGGCAGCACGACCGCCCCGCGGCCGGTGTCGAGCGCGCGCACCCGGATGGTCCGCAGCGGGTCGACGACGAGGGCGCGCGCCTCGAGGCGGAACGGGGCGATCGTCGTCACGACGATCGCGTCGATCTCGGGGTCGACGATCGGGCCCAGCGCGCTCAGGGAGTAGCCGGTCGAGCCGGTGGGAGAGGCGAGGATGATCCCGTCGGCCTGGATCCGCCCCGCGACCACGTCGTCGAACGCGATCTCGAAGACGCCCATCTTCCCGACCTGGGCCGCGTGCAGGGCGTACTCGTTCACGGCGTCCGGCAGCTGGACCGGGCCGACCTGGGCGGCGAGCTTCATCCGCTCCTCGATGTGGTAGCGGCCCCCCAGGATCCGGTCGATCGCCGCCGCGAGGGCCCCGTCCGCCGTCGCGGTCACCTCCGCGAGGACCCCCACCGTCCCCGCGTTGATGGGCAGGAGCGGGATCTCGCTCCGCCGCAGGGCGTAGAGGAACGTCCCGTCGCCTCCGATCGCGATCGTCACCTCCGCGCGCAGTTCGCCGAGCGGCGCGTGGCGGAGGTTCGGCCCGAGCCGCCCGAGGTCGTCCGAGAGCTCGAGCTCGGCCCGGTCGCCGACGAGCTCGATCACGCGGCCGGCGAGCTCGAGCGCCCGCGGCTTCATCGGGTTCGCGGTCAGCCCGAGCTTCACAGCGCGCCGCTCCCGCGGAGCTCCGCTGGCAGCCGGGCATCCCCCCACGCGAGGACGCTGGTCCGCCGCTCGACGCCGAGCGGGAACGCATCGATCGCCGCGTGAGCGGCGTCCGTGACCCCACCGCCGGCCTCGAGCAGGATCCGGTACGCCCCCGCGATGTCGGTCGCCCGCAGGTTGCGCGGGGCCTCGCGGTTCTCGAAGAGATAGGCGTCCGCGCTCCCCTGGGCGACCATCATCATCTCGAGCGACGCGCAGCCCAAGGAGCGGATCCGGCGGCCGCGGCCCGCGAGGTCCACCGAGCGCTCGGTCGCCCGGTTGCCGAGATTGACGAGCAGGAGGTCGCCCCGCGGGTTCCACGGCCGGGTCCGGATGGGCCGGCCGTCGCAGAACGCGCCTCCCCCCCGCTCGGCCCAGTACGTCGTGCCGCGGAAGAGGTCGCGCACGAGCCCGAGCTCGATGCCTCCGAGATCGTCCGTGCCGAGGGCGAGCGAGACCGCGGAGAACGGGAAGTGGCGCAGGGCGTTCAGGGTCCCGTCGATCGGGTCGACCACGAGCTTCCGGTCCCCGCCCCGGGCCACGTGACCGGCCTCCTCGGAAACGAGGTCCCAGCGAACCCCCTCCGCATCGAGGACGCGCAGGATCTCGTTCTCCGCGAGCCGGTCGAGCTCCTCGGTGGGAGTGCCGTCGGCGCCCATCGCGACGATATCGCCTCGGTGAGGGGACGTAGCGGCGTCGCGCACGACGCGCTGGACCGCGAGGCTCGCGCGGAACATGACCTCGAGCTCCGGGCGCGTCGGTCCGGCCATCTCGGCGCGTCAATCGACCGGCAGATTTGATGGTTCGCGCGGCCGAGAGTCGCGCCCGCGCCCGCGCGAGCTTAAGTCGGTGCTCCGCTCGCGGGACCGATGAATTTCCAGTTCCTCGGCGGCGCAAACGAGGTCGGTTCGCTCGGCCTCGTCCTGCGCGATCAGGGCCGGACGCTCCTCTTCGACTACGGGATGACCCCGTCCGATCCCCCCGCGTACCCCCGGCCGGCACCCACGAACGTCGATCTCGCCGTGCTCTCGCACGCCCATCTCGACCACTCGGGGATGACCCCCCTCCTCAGCCGTTTGCCGCGCGCCCGCCTCATCGCGACCCCGGTCACGATCGCGGTCGCGGACCTGCTGACCAAGGACGCGCTCAAGGTCGCGCGACTGGAGGGCTATCTGGCCCCGTACACTCCGGCCGACATCCGCGCCCTTCACGCCCGCTTCACCGCCGTCGGCCGGCACTCAACCTTCCGCCACCACGGCATCGAGATCGGATTCTCGCCCGCCGGGCACATTCCCGGCGCGACGATGGCGATCTACCGGGGCGAGCGGGACGTCGCGTTCACCGGCGACCTCCAGACCCTGCCGACCCACCTGGTCAGCGGCGCGGACCCGGTCGAGTGCGATGTGCTGGTGATGGAGTCTACCTACGCCGGTCGGGATCACCCCGACCGAGCGGAGACCGAGCGCCGCTTCCGGGACAAGGTCGCGGAGACCGTCGCGCGCGGGGGCACCGCGATCGTCCCCGCGTTCGCGGTCGGACGCGCGCAGGAGGTACTGATGGCGCTGGCCTCCTCGGGATTCGAGACCTACCTGGACGGCATGGCCCGATCCGTCAACGAGATCTACGAGGCCGCTCCAGAGTACCTCGCCGACGCGCGCAAGTTCCGCCGGGCGCTCGACGGCGTGCGCATCGTCGAGCACCCGGGAGATCGCGCCCGCGCTCTCCGCGAGGCCGAGGTCATCGTGACGACCGGCGGGATGCTCGACGGCGGCCCGGTGCTCTACTACGTCGGCGAGCGTTTCCGCGACCCCAAGAGCTCGATCTACCTCACCGGATTCCAGGTCGAGGGCTCGAACGGCCGGCGGCTCATGGACGAGGGGACGCTCGTGATCGACGGCGAGGTCGTCCGGCCCGAGTGCGAGGTCCAGAAGTTCGATTTCTCCGCGCATGCGGGACA
>JASHYU010000025.1 GCA_030042855.1 Thermoplasmata archaeon | reverse complement strand
AGCCCCATTCCGTTTCAGGCAGCATTCGACTGCGCGCTCTCCTCGACGGTCAGGGGAACCCCTCCTCCCGTCAGTCAGGGCTTGCTCCCGGGGAGACGGCCGTTTCACCATTTCCCGAAGGATCCTCCGATGCCGCATCTTCACCGTACCTTCGGGCTGTGTCGTTTCTGCTCCGGAGCTCGGACTCTCGCCCGTCGGGCTCCCACCCGACCCCGTGTTCCCCGGAGTGGGGACTTTCCTCAGCGGCCGGTCGTTGCCGACCGGGTCCACCGTCAGCTGCCCTCCACCTCCTGGCGTTCCCACGAGGGGGCCTCGAGCGAAAAACCTGTCGACCCGTCCCGGGGAGGCCCACGGGATCGACCACCGAGCGGGACCGGAGCACCCCAACGCCAAAATCCTCGCGGACTGTGGAGCCGGGCATGACCGGCCCCGCCGCGCCCGGGTCCCGACCGCTCCCCCGGGACGGAACGCTCGAGATCCCCTCGTTGATCCCCTGCCTCCTCCTCCGGGGGGGCCAGGTCTACCTGCCGGGGCCGACCGGCCCGATCCCCGCCCGAACGACGGTCCCCGCGCCGTTCGACCCGTTCGATGTCGTCGACCGTCTCACGCCGGAGTACTCCCTCCTCTACGTCGTCGACCTGGACGGGATCGACCGGAGCGACCCGCAGCTCGACTACCTGCAGGAGCTCTCGCGCGACATCGCGCTCTGGGTCGACGCGGGGGTGCGCAGTTCGGACCAGGCGATCGACATCCTGGTCGCCGGCGCCCACCGGGTGATCCTCTCGAGCGCTTATCTCCGGGGGCCGAACGCGCTGGGTCGGGCGTGGAAGCTCTCGACCGAGCTCGTGTTCGAGGTCGAGATGACGGGGGATCGGCTCACTTCGACCGCCGGCGATTGGGGAACGCAGGACCCGGTCGAGCTCGCCCGGATCGTCCGGGCGGCGGGTCCGGACCACATCGTCGTGTCGCCCCGGGAGACGGATCCCGATTGGGCCATCGTACAGGCGATCGCCGGCACCGGTCCGACCTGGGTCGACGGATCGTTCGACGCCTCCCAGCTCTCCCGGCTGAAGGACGCGGGGGCCCTCGGCGGGATCTTCCATCTCAACGAGCTCTGGGCCCGCTGGGCCGCCGATAGCGGCGCGAAGCCGGAGCCCGCCGTCCCGACGGAGCGCGATGATGAAGACAAGAACCGGCTGACCGATGATGAATGATGGGCGAGCTGAGCGCACCGTCCCCCGAGCGACCCCCCCCGAGACCCGCGATCGGAGCTCGGCTGGACAACCGTAAAAGCCGCGTCGTAACTCGCGCCCTCGAAGCAACATGGCCGAGGCGGCGCAGCTTCGCATCGCCCTCCCGGACGGATCGACCCTCGAGGTCGAGCGCGGGACGACGGCCGGCGCCGCGCTCGCGGCGTGGCAACCCGATCATGCGCCGGGGTTCCTCGCGGCGCTGTGGGAGGGGGGCCCGATCGATCTCGCCCGTCCGCTCGAAGCGGACGGACGCCTCGCGCCGCTGACCTTTGCCGACCGACAGGGACGGGAGATCCTCGAACACTCGTCCGCGCACCTGGTCGCGAAGGGGCTGACCGAGACGATCCCCGACGCGAAGCCGACCCACGGTCCGCCGACCGAGGACGGGTTCTTCTACGATTTCGACGTCCGCCCGCTCACTCCCGAGGACCTCGATGCCGTTCGCGCCCGCATGAGCGACGCGATCAAAGCTCGGGAACCGTTCCGGCGGCGCGAGGTCTCGAAGGAGGAGGCCCGGCGGATCTTCGCATCGAACCCGCACAAGCTCCGCTACATCGCGGAAGCCCCGGAGGGCGAACCGGTCTCGCTCTACGACACCGGGTCGTTCACCGACCTCTGCCGCGGGCCGCACGTCCCGGACACCGGTTGGCTCGCGGGGATCCATGTCCTGGGGTTCTCCTCGATCGCTCCGGAACCCTCGGGGGCGCCTTCGCTCCAGCGGATCCGAGGGATCGGCTTCCCCACCCGGCGCGAGCTCGAGGCGTACCTCAAGCTGCGCGCCGAGGCCGAGGCCCGGGACCACCGGGCGATCGGGACCCGGCAGGACCTGTTCTTCTTCGTCGAGGAGGCCCCGGGCTGTCCGGTCTGGATGCCGCGCGGGATGGTCCTGATCCGCGAGCTCGAGCGCTACGTGATGGAGCACCTCAAGGACGCGGGTTACGTCGAGATCCGTACCCCGCTCCTCTTCGCGCGCTCGATCTACGAGACCAGCGGTCACTGGGACCACTATCGGGAGAACATGTTCCTGTCGGTCGTCGACGACCGGGAGTTCGGGTGGAAGCCGATGAACTGTCCCGGTTCGATGCTCGTCTTCCGCTCGCGGGCCCGGAGCTATCGGGAGCTGCCGATGCGGCTCGCGGAGTTCGCTCCCCTCCATCGCTACGAGCTGAGCGGCACGCTGAGCGGGCTCACCCGGGTCCGGGAGATGGTGCAGGACGACGCGCACATCTTCGTCACGGAGGAGCAGGTCGAGCCCGAGATCCGGGTGCTGCTCGACTGGATCCGCCAGGCGTTCACGACCTTCCGCCTCGACTGGTCGTACGAGCTCTCGACCCGCCCCGAGAAGTTCCTCGGCGACCCGGCCCAGTGGGATCGGGCGGAGGCGATCCTCGGCTCGCTCCTCAAGGAGTCCGGGGTCGACTACAAGGTCTCCGCGGGGGAGGGCGCCTTCTACGGCCCGAAGATCGACATCCACATCCGGGACTCGCTCGGACGGCCCTGGCAGACCGGAACGATCCAGCTCGACTACCAGATCCCGGCCCGCTTCGGGCTCCAGTACCAGGGGCCCGACGGCCAGCTGCACACCCCGATCGTGATCCACCGGACGATCCTCGGGACCTGGGAGCGGTTCCTGGGCGTCTTCATCGAGCACTGCGCCGGTCGCTTCCCCCCGTGGCTCGCGCCGGTCCAGGTCCGCCTCCTGCCGGTCACCGAGCCCCAGGCGGAGGGGGCCCGCGGCCTCGCGGAGGAGCTCGCGGCCGTCGGGATCCGGGTCGAGGTGGCCGGCACCGAGGAGTCGCTCTCGAAACGCGTGCGCGCGGCCGAGCTGGACCGGATCCCGTACGTCGCGGTGATCGGGGAGCGCGAGGTCGGCGAGGGGACGGTGGCGGTACGGATCCGCGGGGCGAAGGAGAGCCGGTCGGTCTCGCGCGCCGAGTTCCTCGCCCACGTCGTCGACCGGGTGCGCCGGCGCGAGTTCGACCCGTAGCGGGGATCAGAGGCGCTGCGAACGGCGGCTGCGCCGCGCCTCGACGCGGGCGTCCAGGTACCACGTCTCGAGCTGCGCGGAGTCGACCTGGTGCGCGGAACGCAGGTGATCGCGCATCCGGACGAGCTCGATCGGCTCGCCACAGACCTTGCAGGCGATGCGGGTCCGCCGCTCCGAAGTGTCCCGCGGTCCGCTCGAGAGCATGCGGAGGCCGTGCGTCTTCGGCCTAAAGAACGCATGGGTCGACGGGCAGCGTCCCCTCTCGGTCCGCGGCCGGTCCTCGGCAAGTCTTATGTGCGAATCCCCTTGAGCGGCTTCGGATTTCCCCGCTGCGACCATGACCCTGTCGACCGGCCAGATCGAGCTGCTCGTCTTCCTGTCCGCCGTGGCCGGACTGCTCTACGCCGGGATCCAGACCGGTCTCCTCCTGCGGGAGGACGAGGGCGACGAGCGCATGCGCGAGATCTCGGGCGCCATCCGGGAAGGCGCCGTCGCCTTCCTGCGGCGCGAGTACACGTTCGTGTTCATGGTGGCCGTGGTCCTCGCGGTCGTGATCGCGCTCGCCTTCGGGATCACCGGCACGGGCGCCTACCTCGCCGTCGGCTTCCTCTTCGGGGTCGCCGGGAGCGCGCTCGCGGGGGCCGTCGGGATGGTCGTGAGCATCCGGGCGAACGTCCGGACGGCGGCGCACGCGCGGCAGGGGAACCTGGGCGCGACGCTGTCCTACGCGTTCCGGGGCGGGAGCGTCACCGGCCTATCGGTCGCCGGCCTCGCGCTGCTCGAGCTCGTGGGCTTCTACTGGGCGTTCCACGGGAACGTCCTCAACATGGTCGGGGTCTTGTTCGGCGCCTCGCTGATGAGCCTCTTTGCGCGCGTCGGCGGCGGGATCTACACGAAGGGCGCGGACGTCGGAACGGACATCGTCGGGAAGGTCGAGGCGGGGATCCCCGAGGACGACCCGCGCAACCCCGGGGTCATCGCGGACAACGTCGGGGACAACGTGGGCGACTGCGCCGGGATGGCGGCCGACCTCTTCGAGACCTACGTCGTCACCGCGCTCTCGGCGATGCTCCTCGGCTACCTGATCGGGAACCTGAAGGGCGCGACGCCGCTCCTCACGCTGTTCCCGAACGCGATCCTCTTCCCGCTCCTCGTCTGCGCCTGGGCGATCATCGCGACGATCGTCGGGACGTTCTTCGTCCGCATGCGGCGGGGCGGGACGATCATGGGCACGCTCTACCAGGGCCTCGCCGCGACGACCGCGGTCGGCCTCGGCGGACTCTACCTCCTCGACGTTTACTTCATGAACGGGAACCTCGGGATCTTCGCCGCGACGGCGGTCGGGCTCGTCGTGATGATCCTGATCGTCATCGTCACCGACTTCTACACGAGCGCGAGCTACCGGCCGGTCCACAAGATCGCCGAGGCCTCGCAGGCCGGCGCGGGTCCGACGGTCATCAGCGGGCTCTCGGTCGGCCTCGAAGCGACCTGGATCCCCGGGCTCGTCATCATCATCGGCACGCTGGTCGCGTACGCGTCCGCGGGCTGGTACAACGGCTTCTCGTCGACGACGGCGCCCAACCCGTACCTCGGCCTCTACGGGATCGGGCTCGCCGCCGCCAGCATGCTGAGCGTCACCGGGATGATCATCTCGATCGACGCGTTCGGTCCGATCACCGACAACGCCGGGGGGATCGCCGAGATGGCGAAGCTCTCCGAGTCGGCCCGCGCCATCACGGACCCGCTCGACGCGGTCGGGAACACGACCAAGGCCGTCACGAAGGGCTACGCGATCGGCTCGGCGGTCCTCGCCGCGCTCGCCCTGTTCGCGGCGTACACGTTCGCGACCGCGAGCAAGTGGGGCCATCCGTGGGGCACGTTCACGAGCCTTCTCACCCTCTCCCAGCCGCTGGTCGTCGTCGGCCTCGTGATCGGCGCCCTCCTGCCGTTCTTCTTCACCTCGTTCCTCATGAACGCGGTTGGCGTCGCCGCCGAGAAGATGGTCTTCGAGATCCGGCGGCAGTTCCGGGAGATCCCGGGGATCCTCGAGGGGAAGGCGAAGCCCGAGTACGGTCGGTGCGTCGACATCGTCACCCTGACCGCGCTCCAGCAGC
Source organism: Thermoplasmata archaeon (assembly GCA_030042855.1). The sequence continues at coordinate 625 of JASHYU010000025.1, read as the reverse complement.
TCGCCGTGCCGGCGATCATCGCGGTCGCGACGCCGCTCGCGGTCGGGTTCCTCCTCGGCCCCGTCGCGCTCGCGGGCCTGCTCCTCGGCACGATCCTCGCGGGCTTCCCGCTCGCGATCATGATGACGACCGGCGGGGCGGCGTGGGACAACGGCAAGAAGTACATCGAGAGCGGCCACTTCGGCGGGAAGCGCTCCGAGGCCCACAAGGCGGCGGTCGTGGGCGACACCGTCGGCGACGCGACGAAGGACACCGCCGGCCCGGCGATCAACCCGCTCATCAAGGTCGTGAACACGATCTCGATCCTGTTCATCGCGCTCATCGTGGCGCACTCGGTGATCGGGATCTAGGGCCGGCACCGGCCCGGCGGCGTCCGCCTCAGGCGTAGTGGCTCAGGCTCGAGCGCTCCTTGCGGGTCGCCTCGCCCTGCTCGCCGCGCTCCTCGCGGCGGCGCTCCTTGTCGCACTCCTCCTCGGTGACCCACTTGAACTGGAGGTCCTCGGGATGGTCGTGGGCGATGAACGCCCCGGCCTCGAAGGCGCTCGCGAGGAGCTCCTCGAAGTTGTTGGCGTCGTTCCCCTCCAGCCGGCCGGCGGTCCGCCAGTACCAGTCGGGCGCCTTGCCC
>JASHYU010000210.1 GCA_030042855.1 Thermoplasmata archaeon | reverse complement strand
GACCTCGACCGCGCCGACTGCACGATCGAGGAACGGGAGGAGTACGAGCCCCACCTGCGGGAAGGGGCGATCGTCTTCGCGGGGGTCGACTACGAACCGATCCTGCGCGCGGCGGAGCGCGAGGCGGACCTCGTCATCTGGGAGGGCGGGAACAACGATCTGCCGTTCTTCGCGCCCGACCTCCACTTCGTCGTCGCGGATCCGCACCGGGCGGGGGACGAGCTCGGCTACCATCCGGGCGAGGCGAACTTCCGCAAGGCGGACGTGATCGTCGTCTCGAAGACCGACTCCGCGCCGCCCGAGAAGGTGCGGGAGGTCACGGAGCACGCCGCGCTCGCGAACCCGCGCGCCCGCCTGATCCTCGGCGCGCTGAAGATGACGACCGCGAACCCGTCCGAGCTGACGGGACGCCGGGTGCTGGTCGTCGAGGACGGACCGACGCTGACGCACGGGAACATGACCTTCGGCGCCGCGACCCTGGTCGCACGGGCGAACGGGGCGGTGATCATCGACGCGGCCCAGTCCGCCGTCGGAAGCCTCGCCCGGCTGTACCGCCAGTACCCCCACCTGCACGCGATCCTTCCGGCGATGGGCTACAGCGCGGAGCAGATCCACGAGCTCGAGGAGACGATCCGCAACTCGAAGGCGGAGATCGTCCTGGACGGGAGCCCGGTCGACCTCCAGCGCCTCGTGCACGTGCCCCAGCCGATCCGGCCGGTCAACTACGAGTACGAGGACCGGGAGAACCGGGTCGCAGCCGAGCTCGACGCGTTCCTGCGGGACCACCCCAAGTGACCCGGGGGCAGGGGATTGGGGTCGCACCTCATATAGCGGGCCCGCCTCGCCGGGTCCGAGGTCCGAATGGCCGCCCCGTCGCACACGTTGCCCACCTGGTACCGAGCGTTCGCCGTCGTCGTCGGTCTGATCTCGATCGCGCTGGCGCTCGTCGTCCTGATCTTCCCCTTGCTCGCGCTCTGGCTCCTGATCCTCCTGCTCGGGTTCGCCCTCCTCGTGATCGGGATCGACCGCCTCATCATGGGGGTCACGGGCCACACTTTCGGCGCCGGGATGATGCTGCCGCCGCCGACCGGATGGATGGGGGCCCCGCCGCCGTCGAACCCCCCGGGCCCGAACCCGCCGAACCCGTAGCGCGGCCGGTCCGCTCGACCCGGACCCAGGTCCGCGCGGGGACGAGATGGCGCCCCGGCCGTCCGGGAATCCGAGGTCGCTCCAGCTCGAGCTGTGGGTCCCGGACCCCGACTCCGCCCGCGTCTTCGACCGGTTTCGCGAGGAGCTCCGGGCGCTCCCGGCGCGGAGCGGCGTCCGACTCGGCGTCGCCGCGAACCGGACCGACGCGGGGGGCGCAGGCTCGGCGACCGACCGATCCCCGACCCGGGTGACGGAGTGGGAGACCGGCCATCGGGCGCTCCTCAGCTGGCGCCCGTCCGGCGACGGCGCCGCGGGCCCCCCGATCGGAATCGCGGTCTCGTGCGGTCCCGCGCAGGGCGGAACGTTGCTCTCGATCGTCTGCCGGGACGGGCGCGGGCAGGGCCCGGCAGCCGATTCGGGCGAGCTCGTTCGATGGATCGCCTCCGAGATCGTCGGCCCGATCGCCCGTTCGCTGCTGCCGAGCTCGACGGTCGAGGGAAGGAGCTTCCGCCCCGCTCGTCGCCCGGTGGCCTGAGCCCGGAAGGACAGCTCGGCGGGATCGAACGGGTTCGGACGCCTCCGCGCGTCCCGGTCCGAGATCAGCGGCCGGCCCGTCGCGAGGTCGGGCCGGCTACCTTGCGCAGCTTCCAGATCGACTCGGAGGGCCAGTGCCGGGCCCACCGGGCGTCGGGAGCGCTCACGTAGGAACTCCGGGCTTTCGGTGGGGCGCGAGGCTCGATCAGTCGCTCGACCGCCAGCCCGCATCCGACGAAGAGGTCGACCCACTCTCCGTACGGGAGCTGGAATTCGACGCTCGGATCGTCGGGGGTGCGGATCACGCGGGTCCGGAAATAGTCGTGGATCAGTCGCCGTCGGAGGCGATCACCGTGGAGGTCCACGGCGACCGTGCGGAACGGGCTCGCGTGGGCGAAGACGAAGATCCCCCGCGGTCGGAGGATGCGCGCGACCTCGGGCACGACCCGGTGCGGATCGGCGAACGTCGTCGCCCCGTAATCGGAGAGGACCAAGTCGAACCGGGCCTGGGGGTAGGGGATCCGCTCGGCCGAGGCCCGAACGAGCGGAAACTCGATCCCCGCCCGCCGCATCCGACGACGCGCCTGGGCAAGCCGCCGCGGGGAGAGGTCGAGACCGATCACCCGGGCCCCGCGTCGGGCCAAGGCGATCGACCAACCCGCGGACCCACAGCCCAGCTCGAGCACGTCCCGGCCCCGGACCTCGTCCAGCAGCCGGAGGTCGCGCTCCGGTATCCGCCAGACGCCCCAGGCGGCGCCCTGGGCCCGTCGTAGGGCGCGCCCGTGGCGCCGCTCGTAGGAATCGGCGATCCGCTCCCAGAGCGCGAGGTTCGTTCGCTCGCCCGCCCTCGCTCGCCGAGGGGCGGCAGGCGCCGACCGACCGGGAGCCGGGAGACGTCTTCCCACGAAGGCACCTCAGGCCGGTTCCGGAGCGAACCGGGCGGTGAAGTGCCGCAGGTGCTCGGGCGCCTCGATCATCCGAAGCCCGCGGACCGACGTCCGCCGGTCCCAGACCCTCTGGATCGTGGCCGCGACGTACCGCAGGTGGCTCTCCGTGTACACCCGCCGAGGGATCGCCAACCGAACGAGCTCCATCGACCGGTGCTCGGGCGCCGGGTCGTCGCCGAACATGATGGACCCGATCTCGACGGACCGCACCGCGCCCTCCCGGTACAGCTCCACGGCGAGCGCCTGTCCCGGCAGTCGATCCGGCGCGAGATGCGAAAGGAACCGCCGCACATCGAGGTACACCCCGTGCCCGCCCGGGGGTCGCAGGATCGGAACCCCGTGCTCGGAGAGAAGCCCGGCGAGGAACCGGACCTGGCCGATGCGATGCTCGAGGTAGGCTTCGTCGGTCGCTTCCCGTAACCCGATCGCAACCGCTTCGAGGTCCCGGCGGGCGAGACCGCCGTAGGTTGGGAAGCCCTCGAACAGGATCAGGGCCTCCTTCAACCGCGCGGCCAGGCGGGGGTCGCGCGTGGCCACGAAGCCGCCGATGTTGACGAGCCCGTCCTTCTTCGCGCTCATCGTCGCGCCGTCGGAAAGGTCGAAGATCTCGCGCCCGATCTCCCGGACCGACCGGTGGGACTGGCCGGGCTCGCGTTCTCGGATGAAGTAGGCGTTCTCCGCCCACCGACACATGTCCAAGTAGAACGGCGTTCCCCGCTCGCGGCAGATGCGGGCGACCTCCCGCAGGTTCGCGAGCGCGACGGGCTGCCCGCCGCCCGTGTTGTTGGTGATGGTGACCATCACGAGCGGGACCCGCGAGCCCGACGTATCTTCGAGCAACGCCTCGAGCCGACGGGTATCGACGTTGCCCTTGAACGGGTGGTCGCTCTCGGGGTCGTACGCCTCGTCGATGGCGAGGTCCACCGGCCGGGCCCCGACGTGCTGGACGTGCGCCCGGG
>JASHYU010000024.1 GCA_030042855.1 Thermoplasmata archaeon | reverse complement strand
CTGACGCGCGACGGCGATCGCGAGCAGTCCGATCGGCCCGCAGCCGGTGACGAGGACGTTCTTGCCGGCGAGGTCCTCGATGTTGTCTTCGGGCAAGAGGGTGTGCACGGCGTTCCCGAGCGGCTCCTGGATCGAGGCGAGCGCGGGGTCGAGGTGGGGGTCGTTCTTCCAGGCGTTCGTCGCCGGCAGGAGGGCGTACTCCGCGAACACCCCGTCGTGCTGGACCCCGAGGACCTCCACGTGCTCGCAGATGTGCATCTTGCCGCGCCGGCAGGCGTAGCACGTCCCGTCCGCGATGTGCGTCTCGGCCGACACGTGGTCGCCCACGGCGAGGTTCGTGACCCCGGGACCCGCGCGGACGACCTCGCCGCTGAGCTCGTGGCCGAGGATGAGCGGGATCCGCGTGACGTGCGTCTGGGCCCACTCGTTCCAGGCCCAGATGTGGAGGTCCGTCCCGCAGACGGAGGACGCCCGCACGGCGAGGAGGACCTCGTTCTCGCCGGGAACGGGTTCGGGCACGTTCCGGATCTCACCGCCGGGACCGCGCGTCGCCTTGACCCACGCCTTCACGTCGGTCGCCCCCGGCGCGGAGGAGCGCATCCGCTTAACGATTCGGGCACGAGCGCGACGTGCAGCACGGCCGCTCGCCCGCTCTCGAAGCCGGTCGCTCCGGCCGCCGTTCAGCGGACCGCGGCGGCGACGTTGCCGTTCACCGACACCCGGGCGTGCTGCAAGCGGACGGTGCCGGCGGCCTCGTTCCACGGCATCGAGTCGATGTAGAGCCGATCGACGCCTTCCACGTACACCCGCTTCCCGCCCACCACGAGGACCAGCCGGCGGTTATCGCGATCGAGCGAGACTTCGGAGACGTCCTGGTAGTCCGTGCTCACGGACGTTCGGGATTCTGCGGTCGGTCTTTAGGGTGTCTCGCACCCGTCGGCCCCGAACGCGCGCGTTCGGGCGCGGGGGCGGCCGCGCGTCGATTCTTCGAGAGAAAACCGCGGGCCGGCGCGCTCCTCGTCCTCGCTGTTCACGTGCGCTTATATACCCCACCTTTCTCCCCCGTCCCCCCCGGAGGTAGGGCCCCCTATCGGCGTATGGCTCGACGTCATCGTCCACGACGAGGTTCGCTCGCCTATTCGCCGCGCTCCCGGTCGGCGCGACCGGTCCCGCGCGTTCGATCCTGGCCCGCCGGGCCGAAGCAGCCCGCGATCGAGGGGTTCGCCGGCTACAAGGTCGGGATGACCCACGCGTTCATCGTGGACTATCGGAAGCGGTCGACCACCGCCGGTCAGGAGGTCGCCGTGCCGGTCACGGTCGTTGAGGTCCCGCCGCTCAAGGTGGCCGGGGCCCGCCTCTACCTCCGCCAGCCGTACGGGAGCCGCGTCGTCGGGGAGGTCTGGGGCGGCGCGCTCGGCGACGAGCTCGGCCGCCGGATCCCGCCGCATCCCGCGAGCTCGCCCGAGGCCGTCCACGCGTTCGAACGGACGCCGGCGGATGAGGTGCGGCTGATCGTCTGTACGCAGCCCCATCTGATCACGGGAACCCCTTCGAAGTCTCCCCAGGTTTTTGAGATCCGAGTCGCGGGCGAGAAGTTCGACGAGCGCCGCGCTTTCGCCGTGAAACAGCTCGGCCAGGAGATACCGGCCGAGCAGTGGACGCGCGAGGGCGAATTCGTCGATGTCATCGGAGTCACGAAGGGATTCGGGTTCCAGGGTCACACGCAGCGCTGGGGCGTGAAGCTCCAGCCGCGCAAGAACTCGAAACATCGCCGGATGATCGGAACGCTCGGGCCGCACAACCCGAGCTTCGTCACGTACCGGATCCCGCAGGCCGGCCAGCAAGGATACCACCGCCGGACGCAGTTCAACCTGCGGGTGCTGAAGCTCGTCCGCGATCCGCGGTCGGACCCGATCACCCCCGCGGGCGGCTTTCCGCACTACGGGGAGGTCCGGAGCGCCTGCCTCGTGCTGCACGGCTCGCTCCCCGGACCGGCCAAGCGGCTCCTCCGCTTCCGCGCGCCGATCCGCAGCCGCGTCGCGATCGTCGAGAAGGTCGATCTGCGTTACTTCAGCACCCGGTCGAAGCAGGGAGCATGACGCCCGACGTAGCTCCGTCGTCGGCTCCCGAGGAGCCAACGACCCCGCACCACCGCGTTCATCTCCTCGACCTCCAGGGAAAGCCGGGGGCGACCGTCACCCTGCCCCTCGCCTTCTCGCAACCCGTGCGACCGGATCTCATCCGACGGGCGGTCGTCGCCGCCCAATCCCACCGCCGCCAGCCGTACGGTACGACGCCGACCGCCGGTCTGCGCCACTCGGTCGAGTGGTCGGGCAAGGGCCGGGGCGTCGCGCGCACGCCTCGCCTCATGGACTCGATGCGCGGCGCGCAGGCGCCGAACACCGTGGGAGGGCGTCCCGCCCACCCCCCCGAGGTGAACCGTATCTGGGCGAAGAAGATCAACCGGAAGGAGCGTCACCGCGCGTTCGCCTCCGCGCTGGCCGCCACGCGCGAAGAGACGCTCGCGAAGGCGCGGGGCCACGCGATCCCCCGCGGCCTGCACCTTCCGCTGGTCCTCGAGGATCCGCTCGAGGAGGTCCGGACCTCGGCCGACGCCCGGCTCGTGCTCGTCCGCCTGAAGCTCTGGCCGGACGTCGAGCGGGCGCGCGCGGGGACCCATCTCCGCACCTCGGGCCGGGCCCGCCGGCGGGGACGGGTGCGCCGTACCCCCCGCAGCCTCCTGGTCGTGACGAGCGCGCCCGGCCGGGCGCTCGGGTTCCGCAACCTCGCGGGGGTCGAGGTCGTTCCCGCCGGCCGCCTCGCGACCGAGGATCTCGCCCCGGGGGGCGTCGCGGGCCGGCTGACCCTGTTCTCGCGGGGCGCGGTCGAATCGCTCCGCAACCGGCTCGGCGAGGCGGTCCCATGACCGAGCTCCAGCACCGGATCATCCTGCACGCCTACGTGACCGAGAAGTCGATGGACGAGATGGAGCGGCAGAACAAGCTCGAGTTCGTCGTCGACCGCCGCGCCCACCGGGCCGAGGTCAAGTCGGCGATCGAGCAGACGTACCAGTGCAAGGTCGCCAAGATCACGATCAAGATCGTGCGCAGTGGCAAGATCGCGACCGTGAAGTTCGCCCCCGGGTTCTCCGCGGAGGACATCGGCGGACGGGCGGGGGTGTTCTGATGGGAAAGCGCATCATCTCCCGTCGGCGCGGGGCCGGCTCGGGTCGGTACCGCTCGCCGAGCCATCGCCACCACGGTCCGATCTACCACCCGCCCCCCGACCTCGTGGGCGAGGGCAAGGTCGTCGGCATCGAGCCGGCGCCGGGCCGGACCGCGCCGGTCGCCGAGGTCGAGGGCCCCGGTGGGACCACGGTCCGGATGCTCGCGAGCGCGGGCCTCGGGACGGGCGACACGGTCGCGTTCCAGTCCGGCAAGGTCGACCGGGGGTCGATCCTCCCGCTCCGCGACATCCCCGACGGGACGCTGGTCTCGAACCTCGAGGTCAAGCCGTTCGACGGCGGCCGGCTCGTGCGGGCGGCCGGGACCAGCGCGCTCGTGGTCGCGCACACCGCGGGCGAGGTCACGATCCAGCTCCCGTCGGGCATTTTCAAGGAGTTCCTCGCGACCTGCCGCGCGCAGGTCGGGATCGTCGGGGGCGGCGGTCGGGCCGAACGCCCGATCATCAAGGCGGGCAAGAAGGTCTGGGCGACGCGTTCGCTGGCGCGTCCCCCGTTCAAGGTTCGCGGCGTCGCGATGAACCCCGTCAACCACCCGTTCGGCGGCGGGGCCCACCAGCACGTCGGGCGGCCCAGCACGGTCTCGAGCGGGACGTGGCCGGGCGCGAAGGTCGGCCGGTTCTCGCGGTCCCGGTCGCGCGCGGCGCGCGAGAAGCGCCGGCTGCGCCGGGGAGGGAAGTAGGGATGCCGCGCGCGCGCCGGACGAAGAAGGTCGAGGCCCGCCGCAAGCGCGAGTTCACCCTCCGGGGCAAGACGCTCGAGGAGCTGCGCGCGATGAGCCTCGCCGAGCTCGCGTCGGTCCTCGGCGCGCGGGCCCGTCGCTCGATCCGGCGCGGTTTCAACAACGAGACGAGCCAGTTCCTCGAACGGCTCGCCGCCGCGCCGACCGACAAGGTCGTCCGGACCCACTGCCGCGATGCGATCGTCCTCCCGCAGCACGTGGGGCGCCGGGTCGCGATCCACACGGGGAAGGAGTTCAAGGAGATCGAGATCCGGCCCGAGATGATCGGGCACTACTACGGCGAGTTCGCGCTCACGCGCCGCTTCGAAAAGCACTCCGGGCCCGGGGTCGGTGCGACCCGGTCGTCGAAGTTCATGCCCCTGAAGTGAGGACGGTCGGACACCGATGCGCGGCTACACCTACCGGGACGAATCGGGCGTGACGGTCGCCCGCGCGCGGGGCATCGAGGTCCCGATCTCGCCGAAGAAGACGTACGAGGTGCTGAACGCGATCCGGGGGCTCCCGGTCGAGCGCGCGCGCTCGGTGCTCACGGACGCGATCGAGCAGCGCCGGGCGATCCCGTTCCGCCGGTACA
>JASHYU010000209.1 GCA_030042855.1 Thermoplasmata archaeon | reverse complement strand
GTACCACCAGAGCTCCAGCTTCGGTGAGACGGTAGCCGCGCTCGCGGCGAAGGGTCGCCGGAACGGGCTCAGCGCCAGCGCCCGATCGACCGTCCAGTGGGTGCCGCAGAGCGCGGGGTGCCTCGCGCTCCTCGCGGAGCTCGCGATCGACCGAGCCGTGGCGTCCGGTTCGGAGACCGTGCTCATCGAGGCGGCCTGAGGCCGCTTATCTACCCGCCGTCCGCACCGTAGGTACGGCTCCGGTCCGGCCGTACGAACGCCATATCGACCCCCCCTCCCCTCGTGCGGCGGAGGGGAGACGGTGTTCGACTCTATCGACGACTGGTTGATCATCGCCGTGGTGGCCGGGATCCTGTTCTACGGTTCCAGCAAGATCCCGCAGCTGGCGCATAACCTGGGCCGCTCGGTCGGCGAGTTCAAGAAAGGCCGAGCCGAGAGCGAGCGCGAGCTACAGGCCGAGCAGGCCCGCTCCGCCGCGGGCGCGTCCGCGCCGCCCGAGGCGGGACACTAGTCCGGGTTCCGCGTCCCGGCATGTCCGAGGGAGGAGACGCGTTCGGTCCGCCGAGGGAGTCGGTCGGACCCCGCCGGCCGACCGAGCCGCCCGCCGGAGGACGTTGATGGGCGAGCTCAGCCGGATCCTCGAGGTCCTCGGGGAGGTCCGGCGCCGGCTCGTGCGGATCTTCGTCGTCCTCGCCGGGATCTTCGGGTTCCTGCTCCTGTTCGAGCTGCGACCCGTGTCGCTTTCCCTCGGTGGGACCGCCGTCCCCTTCGCGTACCCTTGGCCGAGCCCGTTCTACAACGTGACGGCCCAGGTGTTCCACGTGATGGTCGCGTGGATGCTCCCGCCGGGCGTCGAGCTCCTCAACGTCGGGGTCGGAGACTCCGTCATGGTCCAGATGGAGATCGGCCTCCTGGTCACCGCGATTGTCGGCATGCCGTGGATTGTCCACGAGGTCGGCGTGTTCCTCGTGCCCGCGCTCCGCAAGAACGAGCGGCAGCTCCTGCGCACCATCGGGATCCCGGCGACCGTCCTCTTCGCGATCGGCACGGCCGCCGGCTTGCTGCTGCTCACCCCGTTCACGTTCCTCCTGTTGTTCCGCTACGTCGCGGCGATGGGGCTCGAGCCGGTGCTCGGGGTCCAACAGTTCGTCACGTTCGCCCTGCTCTACTCGCTCGCCTTCGGGGTCGTCTTCGAACTGCCGGTCTTCATCTACGCGCTGACCCGGCTCGGGGCCGTCCCGTCGAGCGCGTGGCGCCAGCACTGGCGCGCCGCGATCCTCGGGGCGCTGGTCTTCGGGATGATCGTGACCCCCGACAACTCGGGGATCACGATGCTCCTCATCGCGACCCCGATGATCGGCCTGTACTTCGGGGGGGCGTTCTTCGCCGGACGCTGGGAGCGCGCGCGAGTACGGCGGGCGGCCCCGCCGCTCGCCGCGGGGGCGGGGTGAGCCGATGGCGCTCTTCTCGGACGTCGACTGGCTGATCATCCTCGCTGCCGCGCTCTTCCTCCTCTTGGGGAAGGACACCGGTCAGGTCCTGCGAACGCTCGGGCGCTGGTATGGTCGCGCCGGTCAGTTGAAGCAGGAACTCCTCGGGGAATTCTCGCGGGCCGCCGATCTCCCGCCGCTCCCGGCCGGCGCGCCGCTGACCGTCCGGGGGATGCTGCTCGGGATTGATCCCGTGCCCACCCAGCGGACCGGCATCCCGGCGGCCGTGCGGGCCCCGCCGGGGACGGTGCCCGCGCCTCCGCCCGCCCCCGTGCCGCCGCCGCTCTCCCCCTGGACGGGAGGAGCCCCCGTTCCGACGTGGTCGATGACGATGCCCGTCGCGCCGAGCGAGTGGGAGGTCACCCGATGAGCGGGCTCGGACCGGACGAGATCGTGCAGTTGACCGAGATCCTCGTGGTGCTGATGGGGATCGGCATCATCTGGGTCGTCTACCGCGGGAGCGAGCACGCCGAGCTGCCCGGCGATGCCCCGATCCCGACACCGGCCGGGGTCGACGACGCCGTCTCCGACACCTCGGGGAGGACGCTGTGAGGCCGGGGGAGTCGCTGTACGCGCCGGCGAGCCGGATCAGCGCGGGCCGGCCGAACCCGTTCGGGATGCCGCTCGGTCAGATCCGACGGGTCGCGTCGGTCGGTCCGCGGAACGAGGACGACGACGTCGACGAGACGAAGCGCAACATCCTGAAGATGGTCGCGGTCGCGGGGCTCGTCGCCGCGGGGGCGGGCGGGCTCGCCGGGGGCGCGCTCCAGTACGTCCAGCCGCCCACGGTCGGCATCTCGGCGTACCCGAAGGTCCAGCTCCTCGACGTCGACGGGAGCCCGCTCACCGTCCCGAAGGTCGAGGCGGAGTACAACGTCGAGACGAGCCAGGACGTCTTCTTCTACTACCCGCTCCTGAACGAGCCCAACTTCCTCCTCAATCTCTACCCGGCCTCGGGCACGCCGAACTCGAACCAGACCAACGGCGCCGAGAACGTTCCCTACGGGATCGGGACGCACAGCTCGATCGTCGCGTACAGCGGGATCTGCCAGCATCTCGGCTGCCCGATCCCCGCGATCTCGTTCTACCCGCCCGGAACGTGCCCCCAGACGCCGGGCGGGAAGACGTTCTACATCCACTGCTCGTGCCACGGATCGACCTACGACGCCGCGGACAAGGCGGGGAACCTCACGGGTCCCGCGGTGATCCCCCTCCCCCAGGTCCTGCTCGAGACCGACTCGGCCGAGAACATCTACGCGTACGGGATGACGCCGGGGAGCGCCCCGGTGAACGGGCACCTCAACACCCTCCAGGGCGACTACGGCGTGGGCACGACCTCCCAGCTCGCGAAGCAGACGCCGATCATTCTCTGCAACATCACCTGAGGGGGCTCGGTCGGTGACGTTCTCGAACTGGTACAACCGGACCCTCAACCGGATCTGGGGGTTCGTCGAGGACCGCACGTCGATGAAGAAGTGGGCCCTCCGGCCCCAGCCCGAGTTCACGTTCAAGCCCTCGTACTGGACCGGCGCGTTCGTCGTCAACGCGTTCCTCTTCCAGGTCGTGACGGGGGCGCTCCTCCTCCTCTACTACCAGCCGAGCGTCGCGCCGACGCTCACCTCGTGCGGCCAACCGGCCGCGACCTACTCGGTCTCGCCCGCGGCGTGGTGCTCGACCTACTACATCATCCACTCCGTCCCGCTCGGCTCGCTCCTCCTCTCGAGCCACCTCTACGGCGCGTACGCGATGATCTTCCTCATGTTCGTCCACTTCTTCCGCGGGTACTATCTCGGCGTCTACAAGGCGCCCCGCGAATTCTCCTGGATGGTCGGGACGCTGCTCCTGATCCTGACCCTCGGGATGGGGTTCACCGGCTACCTCCTGCCGTACACGCAGCTCAGCCTCAATGCGACGAACGTGGGTCTCGTCCTCGCGCTGCGCCTCCCCACGTTCGGGCCGCTCCTCGGTCCCCTCATCTTAGCGGACGGCACCGCCCAGGGGCTCCTCTCGAGGTTCTTCGACGCGCACGTCGTCCTGATCCCGATCGGGCTCGCGGCGCTCCTCTACGCCCACATCGCGCTGTTCGAGTCGCATGGGATCGCGCCCCCCGCGACCTCCGACCCGACGCAACGTCGGCGGTTCAACGAACGCGAGGACAAGTCGAGCGTCCCGTTCATGCCCCACATCTTCTGGTACATCACGAAGTGGGCGCTCCTCTACATCGGCCTCATCCTCGGGATCGCGGCGCTCTGGCCGTGGACGCTCCAGACCTACGCGGGGAACACGGCCGCCGCGGGCGTGGTCACCGAGCCCGACTGGTACTTCCTCTGGCTGTTCAAGTTCGTTGACTTCATCGGCGTCACCCCCGTGCTCGCGATCGGGATCACGACCGTCCTGATCGTCTACGTGCTTTTCCTCCCCTTCCTCGATCGAACGAAGCGGACGCACCCCCGGGACCGCCCGGTGTTCATCTGGATCGGGACGTCGCTGCTCGAGTTCTTCATCCTGATGACGGTCTGGGGCGGCGAGACCCCGGGGGTCCAGATCCCCCCGATGCTCATCGCGGAGACGCTCGGTCCGCTGTTCGTCGTCACGGGGTTCGCGGTCGCGCTCTTCTACTGGCGGTACCGCCGCAGCTACCTGCGCCGTCTCGCGGCCCGGGGGATGCCGTTCACGGGCGCGTATCCAGCGCCCGGTCCGACCGGGTCCGCGCCCGTCGGCGCCTCGGAGGCGATGGGCCGTGAGTGAGCCCGCGGAGCGACCGAAGTGGAACACGGCCCCGCTCTGGGGGATCCTTCTCGTCCTCCTGCTCGTCGGCACGCTCGGTGGGGCCACGTTCGTCTTCGGCCTCTTCCAGATCTGGGGAGGGAACCCGTTCGGCGCGGTCCCCCTGGTCGGCGGAGCCATCGTCGGGTTCCTCGCGTTCCTGTTCCTCGCCGGGATCCTCTACCGGGTCGACCGGTACCGCGGCGCCAACCTGCGGAGGGTGAAGCTCTTTGAGTAGCGCGACCTCGCTCGCCGATCCTGCGGAGCTCGAGCTCCGACGCGTCCGGGGGCGCGTCCTCGACGTCTACACCGCCGTGATGGTGCTGATGCTGCTCGGGATCGCCATCCTGGTCGTCTACGTGGTCCGGCTCGGTCCCTTGACCGGGCCGGGCGTCGAGGAGTCGTTCGGCCTCGCGGTGGGGCTGATGTTCATCATGGCGGCGGTGATCGTGCACCTCGTCGACCGAACGTACCGGGTCTGGCCGCTCGGTCGGCGCTTCCATCCGACCGCGCCCGGCCCCGTCACGGAGGCGTCGCAGGCGCGGTTCCTCCGGATCCTGATCCTGGTGTGCGTCGCCGCGGCGCTCGCGTACATACTAGGGGGCCTTATCGCGGGATGACCGACGGAGTCCGATGACCAACGTCACGGTCCCGACGGTCGAGATCTCGATCATCGTCGCGCTCGGGGCGTTCCTCCTCTACCTCGCCTCGTACCACGGGACGTGGCTCGTCCGGACCGTGAAGACCTGGCTCTTCACGACCGACCACAAGCGCATCGGCATCATGTACATCGCGACCGGGATCGTGTTCTTCTTCATCGGCGGGATCTACGCCGTCCT
>JASHYU010000208.1 GCA_030042855.1 Thermoplasmata archaeon | reverse complement strand
ATCGACGCGTTCTACTACTGCCCGCATCGGCCCGAGCGCGGGTGCGCGTGTCGAAAGCCGGGGACGCTGCTGTTCGAGCGGGCGCGCGACGACTGGGGCATCGACTTCGCGACGAGCGCGGTTGTGGGCGACCGGGGGATCGACGTCCTCGCCGGCACGAAGCTCGGGCTGCTCAGTTGCATCGTTCGGCCGCCCGGGCACGAGGCCTCGATCGAGGCGGAGCTCGAGGCCACCCGAGCCGTTCCCGAGATCCGGGCGGATTCGTTCGGGGCCGTCATCGGCCGGGTCCTCGCCCGCGGCTGACCGGGGAGAACTCGGAGCCGGAAGCCCTTAAGTCCGAGTCCAACTGCGAGCGCGAGAGGTCACTTGGTGCTCGCTCTCGTCCCGGCGCTCGTCGGGGTCGTCGCGACCGCGCTCCTGTCGACCGTGGCCGTGGTCGCGCGGGCGCTCACCCCGACCGCCGGGCTCGTCGCGGCGATCTTCGGCGCGCTCATCGTGGTGGTCGCGGGATTCCCCTACCTCCTCCTGCTGATCCTCTTCGTCGTCGGGAGCGTTCTCGCGACCCGCTACCGCCTCGCGGAGAAGCGCGAGCGCCACGTCCAGGAGGGCGCCCACGGGGAGCGGGGGGTGTCGAACGTCGTCGCCCACATCGTGATCCCCACCGCCCTCGCCCTGACCGCGCTCGGCTCGCCGTCGGTCCTCTCGGGTCCCACCCGGGCGGTCCTCTACGCGAGCGCGCTCGCGTTCGGTGCGTCGGACACGTTCGCGAGCGAGTTCGGGGTCCTCTCCCGCACGCCCCGGAGCATCCTGCGCTTCCGACCGGTGGAACCGGGCACGAACGGGGGAGTCTCGGTCCTCGGCGAGGTCTACGCGTTCCTGGGGGCCGTCCTCACCGCGGTGATGGGGCTCGCGCTCTTCGTCGTGTTCGGTCTCGTGCCGCCGCAGCCGATCGCGTTCGTGCTGGTCGTCACCGCGGCCGGGTTCCTCGGCTGCCAGATCGATTCCGTCCTCGGCGAAACGCTCGAGAACCGCGGCCGGCTCTCGAAGCACTCGACGAACTTCCTCGGCATGCTCTCGGCCGTCGCGATCGCCGCGCTGGCCATCCTCGCGCTCGCCGGGACCCTATGAGGGCCCGCGCCGGGGGATCCGGGAGCCTCGTCCTGCTCTCCGGCGGCATGGATTCCGCGACCTGCCTCGCGCTCGCGACCCGCGCGCACCGCCCGGTCCACGCGCTCACGGTGCTGTACGGCCAACGCCACGCCCGCGAAGTGCGGTCGGCCCGGGCGCTCGCCCGCCGGTACCGGGTCGCGCGGCACGTCGTCCTCGCGCTCCCGCTCGGTCCGCTCCTCGACTCCGCGCTCACGCGCCGCGGTCGTCGACTGCCCCGCGGTGGGACCCCGGCGGGTCGGATCCCGTCGACCTACGTCCCGGCGCGGAACACGATCCTCCTGTCGGTCGCCCTCGGCTACGCCGAGAGCCACCGCCTGGGCGCGATCTACTTCGGGGCGAACGCGATCGATTACTCCGGCTACCCCGACTGCCGTCCGGCCTACCTCCGCGCGTTCGAGCGGCTCGCGCGGCTCGCCACGCGCGCCGGGGTCGCCGAGGGCGGGCGGATCGAGATCCGGGCGCCGCTCCTCTCGCTCTCGAAGCGGGAGATCGTCGAGCTCGGGGAGCGGCTCGGCGTGCCGTGGGGGCTCACCTGGAGCTGCTACGCGGGCGGGCGAGTGCCGTGCGGTCGCTGCGATGCGTGCCGGCTTCGGGCCCGGGGCTTCCGCGCCGCCGGGCGAGACGACCCGCTCCGCCCGACGTCCCGCCGACGGGCCTAGGCCGCGGGCACGGGCGGCACCGGTTGACCGCACGCCGAGCAACGGGTCGCGGTCTTCGGAATGCTCGTCTGGCACTCCGGACAGTTGCGCATCTTCGCCGCGGCAGCGGCGGCCTGCCGGTTCTGCCAGCGGACGTACGGCAGCCCGATCAGGAAGAACAGGACGACGAACGTCAGGAGGAACGTGATCACCGCGTTGAGGAAGTCGCCCTGGAGGAACGTGCTCCCGTTGATCGTGTACGTCCAGGCCGCGAAGTCGATGTGGAACGCCGCGCCGATGAGCGGCGTGAGGATGTCCTCCGTGAGCGCCGTGAAGAGCGCGGCGGTGGCCACGCCGAGGACGAACGCGATGGCGAGGCCCACGAGATTGCCTTCCTGGACGAACTTGTTGAAGTCCTGCCGGATGCCCATGGTCGATCGGGCGGAGACCGAGGCGGGGTATTTTGAGTTTTTCTCACCGACCTACATCGTCTCGAGCCGGTCGATCCCGAGCAGGTCGAGCGCATTCCCGAGCGTCTGCCGGACCGCGGCGACGAGCGCCACGCGGCTCGGGCGCTCCGCGCCGCTCTTCAGGACCGGCACCGCGTGGTAGAACCGGTTGAACTGATCGGCGAGGTCGTGGGCGTACCCGGCGAGCGCCTGGACGTGCGAGGAGCGCGCGGCGTACGCGACCGCTCCGGGGAGTCCGGCGAGGACCCGTAGGAGGGCGCGCTCGTCCGGGTCCGAGAGCCGGCCTGGCTCGTAGGGGTAGGGACCGCGTTCGGCCTCGCCCTTCCGCAACACGCTCGAGGCGCGGGCGTAGGAGTACTGGAGGAAGGGTCCGCTCCGTCCCTCGAAGGAGAGCGCCTCCTCCCAGTGGAAGACGACCGGCTTCTCCGGGGCGACCCGCACGATGTGGTAGCGGATCGCGCCCGAGGCGACCGACTGCGCGATCCGCTCGACGTCCCCGGCGGGGAGGTCCTCCCGCCGGGCGAGCACCTCGCGCCGGGCCCGCTCGACGGCCTCGTCGAGCAGCTGGTCGAGCCAAACGGCCGAGCCGCCGCGCGTCGACATCCGGCCGCCTTCGGGGACGGTGATGTCCTGGTAAATGATGAACTCCGGCCGCCGGGCCTCGCCGATCTCGGCGAGGAGGGCGGCGAGCGTCCGGGCGTGGAGCTGGTGGTCCTGGCCGAGGACATCGACGACGTCGGCGAACCGCGCGAACTTGGCGAGGTGGTACGCCACGTCCCGGCTGACGTAGAGGCTGGTCCCGTCCGCGCGCTGGTACACGACGTGATTCGACTCCTTCGGCAATCCGTAGCCCGCCGCGTCGATCGCCCAGGCTCCGTTCGGCTCGCGCAGCGCGTGCGGGGCGGCGTGGAGGCGTTCGAGCGCTCGCTCGACCGAGCCGTCGTGCAGGAAGTCCGATTCCCAGACGAACTCGTCGAACTCGATCCTCAGCCGCGCGAGCGAAGCGAGCATCCCCCCGAGGATCGCGTCCGCCAGTTCCCGGTGGATCGCCGGCGGCCGCCCGAGCTCGACCTCGCGGACGAGCGCCGCGACCTCGGCCCGCGCGTCCTCGTGCTCCTTCAGGTAGGCGCTGATCGCGGGGTACGGCCGTCCCCGGTGTCGGTCCGGCTTCTCGCCGGCCACCTCCTGCCCCTCGACCGCGCGCCGGATCGGTTCGGGCCACTCGGCCCGTGGCTTCGACCAGATCCACGTGATCATCACGGACTGTCGTCCCATGTCGTCGACGTAGTACTGGGTCGTCACCGCGTGCCCGGCGGCGCGCCGGGCGCGGGCGAGGGTGTCGCCGATGATCGCGTTGCGGACCCGGCCGATGTGGAACGGGCCGTTCGGATTGGCGCTGGTGTGCTCGACGCACACGCGCTCGGGGGTCGGCGCTCCCTCGCCATATCGCGCGCCCCGCGCGAACACGGTATCGAGGACCGTCGCCGCAAACCGCTCGGGCTCGACCTGGAAGTTCACGTAGGCCCCGCTGGCGACCGCCGCCCGGATCCAGGGATCGGGACGAACGCCCGCGGCCAGCGCGGTCGCGAGCTCGTTCGGCGGCCGTCGGGCTCCCTGAGCGAGCCGATGGGACGG
>JASHYU010000207.1 GCA_030042855.1 Thermoplasmata archaeon | reverse complement strand
CGGGTCTCGGCGTAGCCGGCGGCGGCGGCCCTCAGGACGCCCCCCGCCGTCCCGGCCGCGGAAGCGCCGAGCGCGATCGCGCGCGCGACGTCGAGCCCCGAGCGGATCCCCCCGCTCGCGATGACGGGCAGCCCCACGCCGACCACCTCGAGGACGGAGACCGGCGAGGGGATCCCCCAGTCCCAGAACGTCTTGCCGACCCGGGCCTCGCGCTCCGCGCCCTGGTCGAGCGCCCGGTAGTGCTCGACGGCCGCGAACGACGTGCCGCCGGTCCCGCTCACGTCGAACGCCCGGACCTTGCGGTCCCGCAGGCTCTCCGCGACTTCGCGCGAGATCCCGGCGCCCGTCTCCTTCACGACGACGGGGAACGTCGCGGCGAGCTCGCCGATCCTGTCGAGCGAGCCGCGGGCCCGGCGGTCGCCCTCGGGCTGGACCATCTCCTGGAGGAAGTTGAGGTGGATCGCCAGGAGGTCGGCGTGGATCAGCTCCATCGCCGAGCGGACGAGGTCGGGTCCGACGACCCGGTCGCCGGGGCCCTGCGGGATGATCTGGGGCGCCCCGATGTTCGCGAACTTGAGCGGCACGGGGTAGCGCGCGACGCAGGCGTAGCTCTCGGGGTACTGGCCCTTGAGCACGGCGGCCCGCTCGCTCCCGACCCCCATCGCGACCCCGACCTCGGCCGCGGCGCGGGCGAGGTTCTCGTTGATCTTGGCCGCGTCGGGGAATCCGCCGGTCATCCCGGTGATGACGAGCGGGGCCGCGAGCCGGTGCCCGAGGAGCGAGGTCGACGGGTCGATCTCGGCGAAGTCGATCTCGGGCAGCGCCCGGTGGACGAGCTGGACGTCGTTCCAGTACCGGTAGTGACCCTCGACGTCCCGTCCGAGGACGACCTTGACGTGCTCCGCCTTACGGTGGCTCAGGTCGAGGCCCGAGGAGTCCTTCGGGCTATCCGCGTGCGGCGTGCGTCCAGCTGCCGTAGACGAGATCCCCCCGAACTGCCCGCCGGAGCGCACCATCCGAGAGTCCGCTAATAAGACATGCGTCCGCGCCGGCGCGCGCGATCGCCCGCATCGCGTCGGCCTTGCCGCGGATCCCGCCCGTGACGTCCGTCGCGCCCGGGGCGGGTCGCAGTCCGGCCAGCACCTCGTCGGTGACCTCCTCCGCCACCGCGCGACGAGCTCCCGGCCCGCCGACGAGGATCCCCGGGACATCGCTCACGAACACGACCCGCTCGGCCGCGAGGGGCTTCACGAGGGCGATCGCGATCGTGTCCGCGCTGAGGATCGAGGACCCCCACGCCTCGTCCGGGACGACGTCCCCGAACGAGACGGGTAGGAGGCCGCGATCGAGCGCCGCTCGGAACGGGGCCGGGTCCAGTGCCACGAGCTCTCCCGCGCGGTTGTAGGCATGGGTGGCCATCGGCACCGAGGCCGGGCTTCCTCCGGCCGCGACGAGCGCTCGGAGGACCGCGACGTGCAGGCGACGGACCTCGGCGGCGACGATCGCGGCGCCCCGGACCCGCTTTCGGCCCTCGGATGCGTCCTCGGGCGCCCGGGCGAGCCCGAACCGGCGGGCGCCCGGATGACCGAACGAGCCCGCCCCGTGGAGGACGACGAGCGGTCCCGATAGGTCTTCCACGAGTTCTCGGGCGAGGCGGGCGAGGACCTTCGGCCGGAGCCGCTCGACCTCCTGTTTGCGCGTGATGACGCTCCCGCCGAGCTTCACGATGACCGGCCGAGGCTCGGGGGCCGGCGTGCCCGACATCCTTCGCGCCCGGATCCCTAGGCGTGGTCCGGTCCGGTGATCCGCGTGAAGAGGAGGTAGCAGCCGAGGGCGATCGCGAGCACGGACGGGAAGTAAAGCCAGTCGAAGGTGTAGAGCCAGTAGAACGTGCCGAAGATCCCGACCCCGCACAGGAGGGCCGCCCCGATCGTGAGCGGGATCGAGACCCGGCCGGCGGAGTGCGCGGCGTGCGCTCCCTCGGCCGCCACGCCCTCGGACATCGTCCGGCCGACGTACGCGGACCTTCAAATGGGTTCGGTCGGGTCGCCGCGCGCGCGATCCGAGTCCCAGCCCGTCGCGACGCGCGAAAATTGTCCGGGTCCACGCAGATTCGAAATTTTTGGCAAAAGATAGATATGGCTCGGGCACCTCGACCCCTCGCCCGAGGCCACGGGTAGGCTCAGACGGTGCCCAATTTTCCCGAGGAGACGCCGGCGGATGCGCCGGACGCCTCCGGAAGTACGAACGCCGCGAATCCGGCGGTCGCTCCCGTCGGCGACCGCCGACCGACCGGGGAGTCGGTGGGTGCCTCCACGTCCGGAGGCGCCCCCTCCCCGGTCGGTAACCCGAGCTCCGCCGGCGAGCTGCTCGACTCGATCCTTCAGAACAAGAGCGATCTCTTCCGCGGGAGCCGCGAGGTGCTCCGCGACACGTACGTGCCGAACCGGTTGCCGCATCGGGAGCAGCAGATCCGCTCGGTGGCCGAGGTCCTCGCGCCGGCCCTCCGGGGCGAGGTCCCCTCCAACCTGCTCATCTACGGGAAGATCGGCACCGGCAAGACCGCGGTCGTCGCGCAGGTCCGCCAGGACATGGAGCGACGCACGGAGCACGGGAGCCACCTCACGTTCGTCGCGCTGAACTGCGGGAACATCGACACGCCCTACAGCCTCCTCCAGACGATCGGCAACTCGTTCGCGAAGGCCGAGCCCGACCGCATCCCGACCGGTTGGTCCCTCGACCGGGTCCAGGCCGCGATGGCCCGACTCATGGACGCTCGGGGCGGCACGATCGTCCTCGTCCTCGACGAGATCGACCGGCTCGTGGCGCGGAGCGGCGACAACGTCCTCTACACGCTGAGCGAGCTCAACCGCGGGCTCGACGAGGCGCGGATGGTCCTGGTCGGCATCTCGAACGACCTCAAGTTCACGAACCATCTCGACGCGCGGGTCCGCAGCCGGCTCAACGAGGAGAAGATCCTCTTCCCCCCGTACGACGCGATCCAGCTCCAGGACATCCTCCGCGAACGCGCACGGGAGGCGTTCAAGGACGGGATCGTCGACCCGGGCGTCGTCGAGCGGTGCGCGGCGTACGCCGCGCTCGAGAACGGGGACGCGCGCCGCGCGCTCGCCCTCCTCCGGCTCTCGGCAGAGATGGCGGAGCGCGACCATGCGAAGCGGATCACGCCGGACCACGTCGTGAAGGCGAAGAACCGGCTCGAGCAGGACATCATCGTCGAGTGTTGCCGGACGCTGCCGCCCCACTGCAA
>JASHYU010000023.1 GCA_030042855.1 Thermoplasmata archaeon | reverse complement strand
CGACGAGGGTCTTCCGCACGGCGATCGCGCTGAGGTTGAAGCCGCCGAGGTCCCAGAACAGGCGATCGGCGACCTTTCGGTTCTTGCGCGCGTCGGCGAGCCGTCCGAAGGCCGGGCCGACCGTGGCCCGGGAGAGGCCCGGCGATCCGAATCGCTGGACCCGGTGATGGTAGTACCCCAACGAAGGCAGCGACGCGAAGGCCGATCGGACCGCCGCGAGCTTGTCCGACTCGTACAGATCGTCGTCGTCGAGGAAGGCGAGGACCTCGCCCCGGCAGCGCGGGAGCGCGGCGAGCACCCACTCGCCCCAGTTGCCCGCCGCCGGCTCGAGCCGGACGATCGACCGTTCCGCGACGAGGCGATCGACCTCCGGGTCCGACCGGTTGGTCAGGAGGACCGTCTCGAACTTCGACGGGTCGAGGGTCTGGCGCAGCACGGAACCGAGCGCCTCGCCCACGAACTCGGTCCGGTCATAGCTGACCACGAGGACGGAGATCTCGGGAGCGGGCATCGCCGTCAGGGGCATGGAGGCGATTTTCTTTACGGAGGCGATTTAGGACCCGCGCGACCTCCCGAGGACCGGTGGCCGCTCCAGCAAGCGCCCCGTTCGGATGGGGCTCGTGAACGAAGGACGACGGTCCCCACCGGGCGCGGGCGCGAGGGTGCGACGGGCCTACGAGCCCGATTGGGAGGCGTATCGCGACCTGCGGCTCCGAGCGCTGGCCACCGACTCCCTGGCCTTCGGTTCGACCCTGGCCCGCGAGCGGGACTTCCCGCCCGAGCGGTGGAAGGGACGGCTCGGCCGCCCGGGGGATCCGGGACCGTCCGCCTCCTGGGTCGCCGTCGGATCGAAGGGGACTTTTGTCGGAATGATCGTCTGCGGCGTGTTCGAGGACGAACCGCATCTCTTCGCGATGTGGGTCGATCCTGCCCAACGCCGGAAGGGCATTGCGAGCCGACTGCTCGACCGGGCCCTGGCATGGGCGAGCGCGGGTTTCCCCGATCTGCGCGTCGTCCTGGAGGTGAACCCTCGCCAGACGGAGGCGGTCCGCCTCTATGAGTCCCGAGGATTCCGGCCCACCGGCCGAGCCTCGACGCTGGTCCACGCTCCCGACGAGCGGATCGTGGAAATGGCGCTCGAGCCGCACCGGACGCGGGGCGGTCGGCCCGGTTCCGGTCGGCCAGCGGGGTTAAATAGCGGCAGACAAGCCTAGGGGAAGGTCGCTGACAGCCGTCCGACAAACAGCCTGTCGGACGTCGGGGACCGCGGAAGCAGGAAGCGGGGCAGGAGAGGGCGCTCGATGTTCCTCAAGCGGATCAAGCTGCGGAACTTCAAGTCGTTCGCCGGGTCCGCCGAGATCCCGTTCCAGCCTGGGTTCACCGGCGTCGCCGGGCCGAACGGCATGGGGAAGTCGAACATCTCCGACGCGATCCTCTTCGTCCTCGGCCCGACGTCCTCGAAGGCGCTCCGGGCGGAGCGGCTCACTCATCTGTTCTTCAACGGAGGCGCGTCGAAGAAGCCGGCGACCGAGTGCGAGGTCTCGCTCGTCTTCGACAACTCCGACAAGCTCCTCCCCTCGGAATCGGCGGAGATCGAGGTCACCCGGTACGTGAAGCTCGCGCCGAGCGACCCGGACGGCTACTACTCGTACTTCTACGTGAACGGACGCCGCACCACCCAGACCGAGATCGACGGCCTGCTCAGCCACGCGCGCCTCTCGGGCGACGGGTACAACCTCGTCCAGCAGGGCGACGTCAACAAGATCGTCACGATGGGGCCCGTGCCGCGCCGGGGGCTCGTGGAGCGGTTGGCGGGGATCAGCCAGTACGACGAGGAGCTCGAGCGCGCGGCCGTCAAGCGGACCGATCTCGACCAGAACCTCGACCGGATCGGAACGCTTCTCGCGGACATCCGATCCCGCCTCGGCTCGCTCGAAGGGCAGCGACTCCAGGCGATCCAGTACAAGCAGCTCCAGGACGACAAGCGACGGAACGAGGCGCGCCTCGCCCGCGCTGGACACCGGTTGGCCGAGGAGGAGCTCGCCGCCTGCGGCAAGCAGGTCGCGGGGGTCCGGGAGGAGATCTCCCGGCTCGACGAGGAACGGACCCGGCTCGCCGCCCGCCAAGAGGAGCTCTCCGGCTCGATCGAACAGGTCGAGCGGGAGATCGCCGAGGCCGGCGGAGCGGCGGCGGTGAAGTTCAAGCGGGAACTCGACGAGAAGAAGATGGCCTTCGCCCGGCTCGACCAGAGCCTCGGGCACCTGAAGGAGGCCCTCGAGACCCTCGAGACCGAGGTCGGCGAGCTCCAGAAGGTCGTGGCGACCGACGAGGGGCAGCAGCAGGCGCTCGCGACGAAGGAGGCGACGCTCGCCGAGCGGCTCGCGGCCCTGTCCGACCGCTCGGAGACGCAGTCGAAGGAGATCCAGGCGGCCACGGCGACCCCGGGCAAATCCTCCGAGCGGCTCGCCTCGGCCCGTCGCCAGCAGCTCGAGCTCGAGCGGCAGCACGATGCGAAGCAGAAGGCCTGGCAGGAGGCGATCCAGTCCCGGGAGGCCGCGGCCGCGGTCGTGCAGGCCGCGGAGCGCGCGCAGGCCCAGTCCGAGGACGATCTCCGGGAGCGCGAGGTCGAGGTCAAGGATCTCGAGCTCCGGACGAAAGAGGCCGGACCGAAGCGGGGTGCGGGCCCGGCCACCGGCGACCTCCAGAAGGAGCTGTTCGCGCTCAAGCAGAAGGAGCAGAGCCTGACCGCCGAGTCCGACCGCCTCGCCCGGGAGGTCCTCGAGCTCAACCGGCGCTACCTCGCGCTCGACGCCCGCCTCAAGGCCCGCACCGACTCCGGCGCGCGGCCGAACGCGCTCGCCGCGGTCGACTTCCTGCTCGCGCAGCGCAATCTCGGCAAGGTCGCCGGAATCCGGGGAACCGTCGAGGAGCTCGCCGAGTTCGACCCCCAGTACAAGGTCGCCCTCCAGGTCGCGGGCGGCAGCCGGTTCCAGGCGCTGGTGGTCGAGAGCGACCAGGTCGCCGAGGAGTGCATCCGGCTCCTGCGGGCCGAGAAGCGCGGCCGCGCGACGTTCCTCCCGCTCAACCGGATGCTGCCCGGTCGGGCCCACGGGAAGTCGATGGTGGTCGCGAAGGCCACCGGAGCGAGCGGCTTCGCGCTCGACCTCGTGACGTTCGACGAGACGCTGCGGCCGGCGTTCTGGTACGTCTTCGGCGAGACGGTCGTCATGGACGATCTTCCGCACGCGCGGGCCCAGATGGGCGGCGTGCGCCTCGTGACGCTCGCCGGCGACCTCATCGAGGCGACCGGTGCGATCTCGGGGGGCTACGTCGATCCCTCGGGCAGTGGCCGGGGAGCGGACAGCGCGGTCGAGCTGAAACGCCTCGGGGAGGAGCTGCGCGAGAAGAGCGGCGCGGAGAGCGCCGCCCGCGCGGAGCTCACCCAGGTCGGGGAGCGGATCCGAACCGCCGCGGAGGAGCTCGCGAAGCGTTCCATCGAGGACCGCGCCACCGCCTCGAATCGCGAGGGGCTGGCCAAGGACCTGACGGCGGCCCGGGAACGACTCGCGGCCGCGCGGGACCGCGTCCAGAAGGCCCTCGCCGAGCAGAAGAAAGGCGCGACCGATCTCGGCCGCGCGGAGGAATCCGTCGGTCGTCTCGCGAAGGAGATCACCGAGCTCAAGGCCCAGATCCAAGCGGCTCAGGAACAGTATCTCGAGCAGCTGCC
>JASHYU010000206.1 GCA_030042855.1 Thermoplasmata archaeon | reverse complement strand
GAGGACGTCGCGATCGCCCGTCGCTATCGGGCCGCCGGCCGACGGCTCCGCGTCGCCTGGGCGCCGGAGCTCGCGATCACGCGGATGTACCGCTCGCGTCCCGAGATGTTCGAGGGGCTCCTGAAGAACCTGAGCGGACCGGACCACCCGACCCGCCGCCTCCTCGTGGACTTCTCGGGCATGCTCGGGTTCTACCTCCTGCCGCTCGGTCTACTCCCGCTCGCCCTCGCGACGGGGGATGGGGTGCTCGCCGGTCTCGGCGCGTTCCTCTACGTCGCGCTGTTCGGGAAGCACGTCGCGTTCAGTCGGTCCCTTGGCACCCCGGGCCGCTACGGATTGCTCTATCCGGTCGCGGCGGTGTTCTTCCTCGCCCTCTTCGCGACGGCGATCCACCATCACGTCCGCGGCGTCCCGATGCGCTGGAAGGGCCGCGCCTACTCCGCGCGCGGCTAACCGCCCCGAACCGCTAAGTGGCCCGCGCGCGGTGCGTCCGGCCGCATGGCGGCCGTGCTGGACGCTCCGTACGACCTCTTCATCGGAGGGAAGGAGGTGCCGGGGACCCGCGGCGCGCGGCGTCCGGTGCTCGACCCGGCCTCGAACCAGCCGCTCGCCCAGGTGGCGATCGCCACCGCCGACGACGCCCGTGCGGCGATGGAGGCGGCGGACCGCGCGTTTCGGGAGTCGAACTGGGCCCAGGACGACGGCGCCCGGCGGGGGAAGGCGCTCCTCCGGCTCGCAGCCCTCCTGGAGGCGAACCTCGAGGGGTTCGCGCGGCTCGAGACGCGCAACATGGGCAAGCCCCTCCGCGAGTCGCGGGGGGACATCGGCTACGTCGTCCGGACGCTCGAGTACTTCGCCGGCCTCGCGGACAAGCTCGAGGGGGCGACCGTGCCGGTCCCCGGACCCCGCCTCGACTACACGATCGCCGAGCCGCTCGGCGTCACCGTGCACATCGCCCCGTGGAACTATCCGCTCCTGCTCTCGGTCCGGTCGATCGCGCCCGCGCTGGCGGCGGGGAACGCGGTCGTGCTCAAGCCCGCGAGCCTGACGCCGTTGACCGCGATCGCGTTCGCCCGTCTCGCGCGGGACGCGGGCCTCCCGGAGGGGATCCTCAACGTCCTGCCGGGAGCGGGCGCCGAGGTCGGCGAGGTGCTGATCGCCGACCCCCGGTGCCGATCGGTCACGTTCACCGGCAGCAGCGAGGTCGGCCGCCACGTCGCGGAACTCGCCGCCCGGCGGATGGTCCCCGTCACCCTCGAGCTTGGAGGGAAGGGTCCCGTGGTGGTCTTCCCGGACGCCGATATCGAGCGCGCGGCGCGGGCGATCGGCTACGGGATCTTCCAGAACGCCGGCCAGATGTGCTGGGCCGCGTCGCGCCTGATCGTCCACGAGAGCCTGCGGGGCCCGCTCGTCGAGAAGGTGCGGGCGATCGCGGACGGGCTCAAGCTCGGGCCGGGCGTGGAGGACGGGGTGGAGATGGGGCCGCTGGTGTCGGCCGAGCAGCTCGACCGGGTCCTCGGATTCGTCGCGGAAGCGAGGGCCGATGGGGGCGCGCTCGTCGCCGGCGGGGAGCGGGCGAGCGCCCCGGCCCTCGCGTCGGGCAATTTCCTCCGCCCGACGATCCTCGCGGACGTGCCCGCGAGTTCGCGCGCCGTGCGGGAGGAGATCTTCGGTCCGGTGCTCGCGGTCGCCTCGTTCGCGGACGCGGAGGACGCGGTGCGCCAGGCGAACGACACGGCCTACGGCCTGCTCGGCGCCCTCTGGACGCGCGACCTCGCGACGGCCCACTCCGTCGCGCGGCGGCTCGAGTGCGGGATGGTCGTGGTGAACGAGGCGCCGATCAGCTACCCGCAGACCCCGTTCGCCGGCGTCAAGGCGAGCGGCCTTGGCTTCGAGCAGGGCCGACAGGCGGTCGAGGCGTACGCGCGGCGCAAGAACGTCCTCGTCCACCTCGGGGCCGGAAAGCGCAGGAGCTAGGCCCGGGACCGGGGCCGCGGGGGCCCCCACCGGGTTCGTACGAAACCCCAAAAGCACCCCGCGCGGCTCGAAGCCGCGATCCCGTGACGGACGTCCCCGAGCCTCCCGGCACCTGGGGCACCTGCCGGTTCTGCGGCGTCGCGGTCCCGTTCGGGGCGGCGAAGTGCCCCGAGTGCGACGCGGCGGGTCCGCTCTCGCCGAGCGCGCTCCGCGCGGCGCCGAAGCGCCTCCGCTGGCGCGTGCGGTTCACGGGGATCCTGCGCACGGTCATCGTCGTCGGCGTGATCGGGGGCCTCGCCTACGCGACGATCGCCGCCGTCTTCCAGGGCCCGCCCGTCCTCACCGGCGACCCGCTCACCACCGCCGCCGGCTACCTGGTGGGCCCGGGGAACTTCACGGAGATCTCGGGCGAGATCACGGGCGGGGACTACGTCGTCGGCAACTACTCGTCGTTCAACCCCGTCGGGATGGAGATCGGCTTCGTGATCTACAACTCGAGCGAATGGACGAGCTTCGTCGCGGACGGGCATCCGACCCCCACCTACACCGGGACGACCGCGTACAGCGGCCGCATCGTCTACTCGGCGCCGGTGACGGACAACTACTACTTCGTCTTCACGAACCCGTACCCGACGTCGACCCACCTCACCTACGGGATCTACGTCGAGACCGAGTACGAGTCGAACGTGGGGGACGACGGGTTCGGCTGACGGGCCGGCTCAGGCCGACCCGGGGGGCGGGCTCGGCGCGAGGCGCTTCAGGAACTCCGCGGGGACCTGGTCGACGAGGTAGACGGTCTTCCCGGCCTGCTTGATCACGAGCCCGCCGCCCCGCGCCCGCTCCGCATCGATCTCGAGGATGATGGGTTCGGGCGTGCGGACCGAGCCCGCGGCCCGGGCGTCCTCGGCGGTCTTCGACAGGTGCACCTTCTTCCGGTCCGACGGGCGCAGGCCGACCTCGAGGACGATCGCCGCCTCCTCCTCGGTGACGGGGTAGTAGAGCCGCCCCGGGATGTTCTCCGTGGGCAGATCGAGGTCGACCTCGAGGGTGTGCCCGTACGTCGCGCGGATCTTCTCCTCCCGCACCTCGTAGCGGCCCTTCGCGTCGGTCTCGGCGATCGCGACCAGGTGCTGGACGCGGAGCCAGTGGTACGCCGGGTGCCGCTGGGCGATCGCGCGCACGATCTGCGGGAGCGCGACCCAGCCCTGGGGCTCCATGGTCAGCTGGTAGCGATCCGGGAAATGGCGGAGGATCCCCGTCAGGATCCGCCCCAGGTGATCGAGCTCCCGGTCGTTCATCAGGAACCGGCCGGGCTGGGCGCAGACCGGGCACCGCTCCGCCCGGAAGTAGCCGTGCTGCGCGCACTCCTTCAGCATCGCTCGGCGCCCCCGTCAGGCCTTGACCTTGTCCGCCTTCTTCTCGA
Organism: Thermoplasmata archaeon; assembly: GCA_030042855.1. The sequence goes on along the minus strand of JASHYU010000206.1, from coordinate 323 downwards.
AGTCGGTGAGGAGATCGGCGTAGAGGTCGGTGAGGTCCTTGAGGACGCGCTTCAGCACCTGCTGGGGCTTCTCGCCCTTCGTGCGCAGGAGCAGCGTCGGCCGCTCGAGGTACGGGTGGCCGAGGTAGTAGCGCGCCTCGACGACCTTCTCCTCCTTCTGGAGCGCCTCGACCAGCGGGATCAGGAGCGTCTCCTCCCCGCGCGGCAGCTCCACCCGGAGCAGGTCGTGCTCCTTTTCGACGACGCGGATCTCCATCGGCGGACCCGGAGACCGTGCCACTTTCGCCCTCTTCTTAAGCGTGGCGCCGCGCGCGGAGCGCCCG
>JASHYU010000205.1 GCA_030042855.1 Thermoplasmata archaeon | reverse complement strand
GCCTGCTGGTCGGTGGCGGGGTCGGTGACGAGCAGCACCTTCGGCTCGAAGTACTCCTCGAGGTTCGGGTTCGTGAGGCATCCCGGGACGAAGCGCTCGGCGAACGACACCGCGCCGATCGTCTTCGCGAAGACCCGGACGGGCTTCTGGCCGTACTGCCGCTGGGAGACGACGAGGACCCGGTCCCCCGGGAAGTGGGCGAGGAACTTCGCGGCGAGGCGGATGCGGCGGTCGGTCTCGCGGACGTCGAGGACGTGGAGTCCATCGAATCGGACCTTGAAGACGAACCGGCGCATCGAGGCCGACTTCTGCTGGGTCCCGATGTGGATCCCCGACGTGAGGTACGTGTCCTCGGGGACCAGGAGCTCGCCCGGCCGGATGTCCTGGCCGTCGCTCTGCATCGCCGCGGGTTCGCTCAGCGTCTCGTCGTCCGGCATCGGTCACTCGGGAGAGGTGGCGCGGCCGAGCCGCAGGAGTTCATTTAGCTTTGCCACCCGCTCCCCGCCGAGAACCCCGCACTTCAGTCCCCGGGCCCCGATCCCGAGGGCGACGTGCGCGAGCCAGGCGTCCGGGACCTCGCCCGATCGATGCGACGCGACGGTCGCGAGACCGTGGGCGCGGGCGAGGTCCACGGTGGCCAGCGTGTCGGTGAGGGTCCCGACCTGGTTGACCTTGATCAGGGCCGCGTTCGAGGCGTTCCGCTCGATGCCGGGCCCGAGCCGGGCCACGTTCGTGCAGTAGATGTCGTCCCCGACGAGGAGCACGCGATCGCCGATCGCCTGGTTGAGCGCGGCGAACGACTCGTAGGCCTCCTGATCGAACGGGTCCTCGACGTAACGGATCCCGTACCGATCGACGAGGTGGGCGACGAACCCCGCCTGCCCCTCGGCGTCGAGCGTCTGGTCCCGATACCGGTACTGCCCGTCGCGGAAGAACTCGCTCGCCGCGAAGTCGAGTCCCGGATGGACCGCGAGGTGCAGCTCGTCACGCGCGCCATCGCACGCGTCCCGCAGCAGCTCGAGCGCCTCCACGTTGCCCACCGCCGCGACCCAGCCCCCCTCATCGCCCCGACCGAGCGCCGCCTTCGGATACCGCCGATGGAGCGCCTCCCCGAGGAGCTGGTGGACGCGCACCGCGGCCCGGATGGCATCCTCGGGCCGGGCCTCCTCGGCATACGCGATGAACTCCTGGATATCGGGTCCTCCGATCGCGTGCCGCCCGCCGTTCAGGCAGTTCCCGACGATCGCCGGAAAGCGCGTCCCGTCGATCCCGGGCCGCGCCACGACCTTCCAGAGCGGCCGTCCGGACTCCGCGCCGAGCGCGAGCGCCGCCGCGACGGAGAGCGCGGTCGCGGTGTTCCCACCGATCTCGCGGAGGTCGGCGGTCGGGTCGGCCTCGTGGAGGGCGCGATCGAGGGCGCCGAACTCGGGGAGCTCGATCCCCGTGAGCGCCGGACCGAGCCGGGCGCGGAAGGTCGCGAGCGCCTCGGCGACGCCGCCCGTCGGGAACGCGACCGCTTCGTGGGTCCCCGTGCTGGCCCCGCTCGGGGCGGCCGCACGCCCGCGCGCCCCCGAATCGAGCTCGACGGTCGCCTCGACGGTCAGCCGCCCGCGGCTGTCGTAGATCGGGGCGAGGTCGACGGCGCGGACCCGGCTCACGGGACCTCCACGAACTCGACGAGCACGCCGCCGAACGCCCGGGGATGGGCGAACCCCACCCGGCGACCGCGCGCCCCCGGCCGGCCGACCCGGTCGACGACGGACCCGCCCCGGGCGGCGACCTCGGCGAGGGTCCGGTCGACGTCGGAGACCCGGAACGCGAGGTGGTGGATCCCCTCGCCCCGTTGGACGAGGAACCTCGCCACGGGGGAATCCGCATCGAGCGGCTCGAGGAGCTCGACGTGGGACGCTCCCGACCCGAGAAAGCTCACCCGCACCCGGTTCGAGACGACCTCCTCGGGTGGGGCGACCGGCGGTCCGAGGAGGGCGCCCCACCGATCCAGCGCGACGCCCAGGTCCTTCACCGCGATGCCGACGTGGTCGATCTCCATCCGCGGTCGCCCTCCTAGAACGCGGTGGACGCGCTCTGTTCGCCGAACCGCGAACGCCAGACGTCCGCGATCTCCCCGAGCGTGCACTTCGCGCCGACCGCGGTGAGCACGTACGGCATCACGTTCTCGCCGGCGTCGGTCGCCGCGCCGAGCCGTTCGAGCGCGGCCGCGCTCCTCGCGGCCGTGCGCCGCGCCTTCCACCGGCGCACCCGCTCGACCTGGCGGCGTTCCTCGGCCGGAGTGATGCGCTGGAAGCTGGCGGCCCCGCCGCGCTTCCGCGGGAAGAACGTGAACCCGGGGTTCCCCTCGGCGAACTCGTTCACCCCCACCACGATCTCCTCCCGACGCTCCCGCGCGCGCGCGACCCGGTACGCCTCGCGCGCGATCTCGGCGGCGAAGAACCCGCGCTCGATCGCGACCAGCGCGCCTCCCATCGTCTCGACCCGGGCGAGGTACTCCTCGGCGCCCGACACGATCCGGTCGGTGAGGTACTCGACGGTATACGCGCCGCCCAGGGGATCGACCGTGCTCGCGACCCCGGATTCCTCGGCGAGGATCTGCTGGGTGCGGAGCGCGAGGCGCGCGGACGACTCGGTCGGAAGGCCGAGCGCCTCGTCGAGCGCGTTCGTGTGGAGCGACTGGGTGCCGCCGAGCACGGCGGACAGCGCCTCGAGCGTGGTCCGGATGACGTTCAGCTCGGGTTGCTGGGCGGTCAGGCTCGAGCCCGCGGTCTGGGTGTGGAACCGCAGCTGCTTCGAGCGCGCCGACTTCGCGCCGAACGTGTCGGTGACGATCCGGGCCCACAGCCGGCGGGCGGCGCGGAACTTCGCGATCTCTTCGAGGAAGTTCCGGTCCGCGGAGAAGAAGAACGAGAGCCGGGGCAGGAACTCGTCGAGGTCGAGGTGGCGGTCGCGGACGGACCGC
>JASHYU010000022.1 GCA_030042855.1 Thermoplasmata archaeon | reverse complement strand
CCCGGGTCGAGGAAAGCAAAGGCGGGTGCGCTCACGACCGCCGCCAATGACACCGAGGCGAGAACCAATCCTACCCACCGCTTCATACGGAGGGATGCGCACGAATGCGCAATCGTTAGAGTACACGTCGGGACCGGCCGTATTTCAACCTGCCGAGCACCGACGGAGGGACGAGGCCGCGCGTCACTCTCGGGAGCAACTCGGATCGAACTCGGCGTCGGCCGCGCCTCAATATCCGGCAGAATCCGCGCGACCCGCGAGATCGGTCCGAGGATTCCTCGGGCCCCGCGCGTGCCGGGCAGCTGGAATCGGTCGCCGGCTCTCGGGACCGCCGCGAGGCGTCTACCGACTGCGCCGGTAGAGTCGGTCGAACCTCGACCGGACCCGTCGATTTGGCGAAGGCTCGTCCCCTAGCCCTCGCCCCCGCCGATGGTCCGGGGGTCGCCCACCAGCTCGCCGGCGACATAGATGAGACCGTTCGCGGGATCGTAGGCGATCCCCCACGGTCCGCCGGGCTCGCCGAACTGCACCGTCCCGAGCACGGTCGAGGGACCGTGAAGGATCGTCAGGGTCCCGTTCGCGTGGTTGACGACGACGAGGTCCCCGAGCCGGGGATCCAGGGCGATCGCGAACGGATCTGCTCCTACCGGGAGGTAGGCGAGGACCTGATGCGGCGAGAGCCGGGCCACCTGCGAGGACCCGTAGATCGTCGCGAACATCCGTCCGTTCGAGAGCGCGTTCTGGGCCAGCCCCGTCGCCGCGCCATCGACCGGGATCGTGGAGACGACCCGCTCTCCGTCTACGACCGTGATCGAGCCGCCGAGATCGGCGACATAGATGTACCCGTTCGCCTCGTCGTACGCCACGCCGAAGGGTTCGGGGCCGGTGGGTACGCTCGCCACGGTCTGGTTCGCCGCGTCGATCACCGTGAGGTTGTTCGACCCGTTGTCGGCGACGTAGGCATCGGCGTCGGCCGGATCGTAGGCGATGCCCTGCGGATCGGTCCCGACGGGAATGGATCCGGTCACCTCGTTCGTCGACGCGTTGAAGATCGAAACGTTGTCGGAGAGCGAGTTCGAGACGAGCATCTCGGAGTTCGCGGCGTCGTAGGCCACCCCGGTCGGGTCCGTGCCGACCGTCGCCTGACCGATGATCTCGCTCTCGGGATCGAAGAAGAAGACCTGGTCGCTCTCGTTGTCCGTCACGTACATGTCCCGGTCGACCGGGTCGTACGCCATCTCGTACGGGTACCAGTTCCCGTTCGAGATCTGCACGACCTGGCCGAACACCGGACAGTTCGCCCACGCGGACGACCAGATCTCGTCGGAGGTGTTGTAGAAGGCCTGGGCCTCCCCGCCGGCCGAGGTGAAGCTCCCGACCCCGACCGGCGCCTCGATGCCGATCGCGCTCGTGACGTAGCCCTGACCCGCGATGAGCGACGAGCTCGCTAGGCCGACGATCTCGTCGGACGTGTTCAGGGCGAGGAAGTACGAGGCGCTCGTGCCCTCCCAGTCGCACGGATGGGCCGGAGCCGTGGTCACGCTCGTGGCCCCGGGCCAGTAGGCGAGGTAGTCGACGCTCCCGTCCGGCGTGATCGCGAGGACGTTGTTGCCCGGGGCTCCGCTCGTGGACACCAGGAGATCTCCCCCGACCGCGCCGAACGACAGGGGCGCCACCGTCGGTCCGACGAGCGCCGACGCGTTCACGGAGGTGAGCAACTGGGTCTGACCGCTCGAGCTGATCGTGTAAACGTCCCCGGGCTGGGCCGTCGCAATGAGTTGATAGCCGAACGACCCGACGGTGTCGAACGTCAGTCCGGTGGGCACGGGAGAGCCTCCCGATTCGGAGTCCAAGCTCGTGAACAGCTTGACCGATCGGCCCGTGGGGTTGATGCTGAAGATCCAGGGTCCCTGGGCCACGAAGACGTAGTTCTTCTGGAACCCGCCGAAGCCGGGCGAGATCGAGATGCTCATCACCGTGCAGTTCGGATCCAGATCCGGGACCGTGGAGAAGGTGGTGTAGCCCCCGTCCCCGACGATCGAGTCGATGGTAGTGCTGGCGTAGGTCGTCGCGAGCAGCTCGGAGGAAGTCGCCGCGAGGCCCACCGGATGATCGATCTCCGCGACGAACACGGACTGCGGATTCTGCCGCACGCCCGATGAGCGGGCCGCGCCGGAACGTAACTCCGGCGTCCCGGTCACGGCGTGGATTTGCCCGATAATCCCCAGCGCCAGCGCGGCCGCGATCGTGACGCTTAGGATCGGAACGAAGCGGGCACGGGCCCGGGCATGCAACGGTCTAGGATGGTCCGGCCCCACGTCCTTCTCCCCCGACGGCGCGTACGGACACCTCGACCCGCGGCTCCGCCCGTCATCGACCTACCCCTATTTGCTGATTGGTAACTGGGCCGAGTCCGGCGGTCGAGGCCCGTACCGTGCGCAGTCGGGGCCCGCGGGCCTCGTCCGGCGACGGTCCATCGACCGCCGGTCTTCACCCGTCTTCACCCAGATCCAGTAGATCGGCGCGCGCGCCCACCCGGCCGAAGTACTCCCTCGCCTGGTCGAGCAGAGGTTCCGCCCGGTCCGACTGCTCGAACTTGGCGTGCGCTCGAGCGAGAGCCACCCGCGCCCGGGCGAGCTCCAGCCCCCAACCCATTTTCCGCCAGAGCTCCACGGACGCCTCGAGGTGCGAGATCGCGTTGCGATCCGCGGTCTGGAAGGCCGCCCACGACCCCTCGGCCCGATGCCAGTAGGCCCGTCCCAGGTCCTCGTCGAAAAGAGCGGTCGAACTAGCGAGCTGCACGCGCGCGGCGTCGGCCCGAGCGCTTTCTCCCGAGCCCGCGGACGCTTCGATGAGGTGCGCGGCGGCTTCGAAGTAGAACACGGCGTTCTGTGCCGGGGGGCCCGCGGCACGGCTCAGCGAACGAGCCGCCTCGAAATGCTCGAGCGCGGTAGCGAGCCGCTGCCGGCGTAGTCCGCTCCGGCCGAGCGCCAGTTCGAGGTGGGCTCGCTCGACCCAATCTCCTCCCTCCTCGAGCAGCTGCTGGGACGCCCAAAGGAGCTTGTCGGCATGGTCGAGCTCGCCGCGCAACAGCTCGACGTCCGCGAGCACGATGTTGGCGGTCGCGCTGGCCCGGCGGGGGTCGGCGCCCGCGTACTCGCGATACTGCTCGGCGATCCGACCGGCCTGCTCGAGGTTTCCCACTCGGTAATACGTGTACGCGAGGAGATTGCCTTGGACCCACTTCTCGTAGAGCACGTTGTTGCTCCGGCGCGCGACCTCCATGGAATCCTCGAGCCGCCGCAACGCTCCTTTGCCGTCACCCCGGATGTGGAGCAGGGCGGTCCCCATGTTCATGAGGATGTTCGCTACGAGGACCGGCCGATCCCCCTCCTTTGCCGCGACCAGCGCGGCATCGAGGGACGTGAAGACGCGCGCGCGCTCTGCGAGCGGTACGAGGGCGGCGACGACCATCTGGGCGGTGGCCTGGACCTGCCGATCTCCCACCCGGTCGGCGATCTGGATCGCCTTCGCGTACATCTCGATCGCCTCGTTCGACTTCCCCGCTTCGTAGAGGAATCCCCCCATCGTGTCGTAGAGCCGCGCGAGCTCCACCGAGTCCGCACCGGTCTCGAGAAGCTGGCGAGCCTTCTCCCAGTGTTCCATCGCGCGGACCGGTTCGTTGTGCACCGAGAACTCGCGCGCGAGGATCCGGTGGAGGTTTCCGGCCTCGCGGAGCCGCCCGCTCCGCTCGTATTCCTCCGCGACGTGCCGTCGCAACGACAGCGCTTCCTCGGGCTTGCCGAGGAGGTTCAACTGCTCGGCCGTCTTCTCCGTCACCAGGAGACGCCGCGGGTCGTTGGGGGTCACTTCGAGGAGCTCCCGGGCGACCGCGTACTGGCGGACCGCCTCCTCTCGTGCATAGCACCGGGCGGCTTCCTCGGCCGCCTTCAGGGTGTACTCGAGCGCATGCTCCGGATCGTTGCCCAGGAGGAAGTGGTGCGCGAGGTCGGCGGGTGCCGCCCGGGCGATCGCGGGAGGGAGGCTCTCGAGGACCTGGGCCGCCTTGAGGTGGGCGCGGCTGCGACGGACGAGACTCAGCTCGTCGTACAGGATGTCGCGGATCTGGAAGTCGGCGAAGGCGTAGACCGACAGTCCCGAGCTCACCGGGCGTTCCTCGAGGAGCCGGTACTCGAGACCGCGTTCCAGCTGTTCGAGCAGCCGCTCCTCCGGAACGTCCGCGAGGCGAGCGAGGGCCGCGAAGGAGAACTCGGACCCGAGGACGGAGGCGAAGCGCAGCGTCCGGACCGTATCCTCATCCAGGCGGCCCGTCCGTTGGCGGATCAGCGATCGGATGCTCTCGGGCAGGCGGATCTCGACCCCCGGCTTGGGGAGCCATCCGTGGTCGGTCCAGGCAAGTGCGCCCTCCTCGATGAGCGACTCGACGACCGACTCGAGGAAGAACGGGTTGCCTCCCGTCTTTTCCTGGATCACCCGGATCAGCTCGGTGATAGAGGCGGTGGGCTCCCCGAGGAGGTGACCGATCGCCTGAGCGGTCGCCACGCTATCGAAGCGTCGGATCGTGCGGGCGGTCAGCCGGTGGGTCCGGC
>JASHYU010000204.1 GCA_030042855.1 Thermoplasmata archaeon | reverse complement strand
CCGTACACCGTGAACGGCTCGCCGCGAAGTCCCTGCACGACGAAATTGGAGACGACCCGCCCGTCGTCCGGCGCCATGCGGGGTCCGTAGGTGTTGAAGATCCGCGCGATCCGCACGTCGAGCCCATAGCGCCGACGGTAGGCGACCCCCAGCGCTTCCGCGTAGCGCTTCCCCTCGTCGTAGCAACTTCGCGGTCCCACCGGATTGACGTTCCCCCAGTACGTCTCGACCTGGGGGTGGACCTCGGGGTCACCGTAGACCTCGCTCGTCGACGCGAGGAGCACCCGGGCATCCCGTCGGCGCGCGGCCTCAAGAACGCGACGGGTGCCCTCGCCGTTCACCCGCAGCGTCCCGATCGGGTCGCGCTGGTACGCCGGGGGAGACGCCGCGCTCGCGAGGTGGAAGTATCGGTCCCCCGCCGGGACGGTGCGGATCCCGAGAAGGTCTCCGCGCCGGAAGCGGAACCGAGGGTTCGCCCGAGCCGACCCGAGGTTCGTCGATCGGCCGGTGCTGAGGTTGTCGATCCCGACGACCTCCCGGCCCCACTCGAGCTCGGCATCGACGAGGTGCGACCCGATGAATCCGGCCGCACCGGTCACCACGACCCGCGTCACCGTGCTCGGAACCCCCCGACGCTCCCTAAACCGTTTCGGAAGGCGTCGGCGCGGGCGCCGAGCGGTTCATCGCCGGGTGACCTCCTCGTAGATGGCGCGCAGCCGCTGCCCGACGGTCGCGTACGAGACCGAGCGGACGATCTCGGGTCTCGGGGCGGCGAGGGGGGCGTCCCGCGCGCGCGCGAACGCCTCGGCGATCGCGGGGACGCCGGCCGCCCGGTCGAACCAGAAGACCTTCGCTTCATCGGCTCCGTAGATCTCCGCGAAGGGTTCGATCCGGGGCAGGACGAGGTTCGCGCCTCGCAGATACGCTTCCATCGCCGGCATGTGGAAGCCCTCGAACGTCGACGTGACGACGAGCACGGGCACCGAGCGGTAGGTCGCGTCGAGGTCGTCCTGGGGCGGGAGGCGCACCACGTTGGGCGGCGCCGCGGTGCCGGCGCCCTCCCCGTGCACGCGCATCGCGAACGATCGCCGGGGGAAGAGCTGGGCCAGGGCCAGGTACGCGTCGGGGTCCTTCCGAGGACCCGTCGCGCCGACCCAGAGCGCGTCGTGGGCCGGAGCGCGACGGCCGGGCGCAGGGGTCTCGAACGCGACGTACGCCCACCGGGCTTTCTCGCGCTCCCGCGGGAAGGTCCGGGCCAGCTCCCGGGCCCCGGACTCGCTCAGGGTCACGATCCGCTGGGCCCGACGGACGGACGTCCGTACCGCGCTGCGACGGAAGGTGCCGGGGAGTCCGCCGCGCTGCCGGAAGGCGTACGTGTCGAGCACCGTCGCGACGTGGGCCCCTCGCCAGGCGCCGTGGGTCGTTTGATGGACCAGGGTGCCCGGTGCGACGTCGTACCGACCGAGCCGGGCCCGGGCCCACGGCCGGACGAGGCCGCCCAGCCGCGCGCCGTAGTACGGGGGTAGCTGGTACGGTTGCGCCTCGCAGCCGGCGGCCCTCGCGGCCAGCAGCACCCCGTTCGAGTACGTGAACGCGCTGCGGAATCGACTTCCGCTCCAGCCGTCGCTGCCGATGACGACCTGCACGGCGTTCCGGTCCGATGCGCTGCCTAAAACCGATATCGCTCGTCCTGCCGACGGGCGCGCCCGCGCCGGCTGGTCCCTCGGAGGTAGTGGACCGCCGGGGCCGCCGTGCGAACGCTACGACGACCGGACGGGCAGGGCGGGCGCGCGGGGCACCGAGACGACCGAAGTGCCGACGCCGGCGCGACTCGCAACGGCGGCGATCCCTCCGAGGCTCGCCGGCGCGAGGTGATCGATCGCTCGAGGGGGCCCCCCGGGACCGACCGGGGCGACCGGGCTCCGGATCGTCGCGGTCGTGGTACCCTGCGTCGTCGCCGAGGAGAGGCCCGTGCTCGTCCCGTGAAAGTGGAGGTTCCAGGCCTGGACCGAGAAGTAGTAGAGCGTGTCCGGGGCGAGCCCGCGGATCGTGTACGACTTCTGCCCGCCCACGACCGAGGCGTAGTGGTCGTAGCTCGGGCTCGTGCCCCACGCCACGGTGTAGTTGAGCACCTCCCCCGAGGCCGGGGGCGCCCAGTCGAGCACGAGCGCCGTCGTCTTCTCCTTCACGTGGGTGATCTGCGTGGGCGTCGGGTCGTTCGGCTCGGCGGACGGTGCCGACGCCGAGAAGGGGAACTCGGGGAGGCCCAGTCGCCAGAGCCACCAGACCGTGCCGACCGTGGCTCCGTCGTTCCCATCGATCGTGCACGGGCCCGGATTGTTGGTGTTGCAGGCGTAGCTCTGGGGAGAGATGAGGTAGGACGCGTTGAAGTAGACGCCCTGCTGGTACCACTGTAGCCAGGCGTACGCCGTCGAGGTCGTCACCGGGTTGTAGACGTAGGGGCTCACGTTCGTGGAGTAGAACCCGAGGTGCCCCGGCACCATCGA
>JASHYU010000203.1 GCA_030042855.1 Thermoplasmata archaeon | reverse complement strand
CCGCACCGGCCCCGCCGCCCGGCGACGCGACCTCGGAAGGCGAACCCTCCGGTACCTTGGAGCTCGGGACGAACCTCTCCGCCGAGACCCCCTTCGTGCTGCCGTCCGCGGCTCTCCAGAAGCACGTCGCGGTGCTCGGCTCGACCGGCTCCGGAAAGACGGTGCTCTGCAAGGTCATCGTCGAGGAGGCGGTCCGGAACGGCATCGCCGTGCTCGCGATCGACCCGCAGGGCGACGTGGCATCGCTCGCCCTGAGGGGCGACGCCGGTCAAATCGCGTCGAACGGAACGCCGTCCGGGTTGCAGGAGGAGTTCTTCGCGCGGGCACGGGTCGCGATCTTCACACCGGCGAGCTCGAAGGGCATCTCGCTGTCGGTGAACCCGCTCCGGTTCCCCTCCGCCGACGTCGAGGAGGCCGACGCGAAACAGGCCCTCGACATGACCGCCTCCTCGCTCGCGAGCCTCATCGGGGCCGATCCCGCGAAGCCGGCGGGCAAGCCGGCCCGGGCCGCACTGTACACGGCGCTCGAGTACGCCTATCGCCGCGGCTCGACCCCCACGGACCTCGAGGGGCTCGCCCAGCTCCTCGCGACGCCGGCCCCCGACCTCGAGGACGCGTTCGCGCAACTGGTGCCGAGCAAGGTACCGGCGGATGTCGCGCGGAAGCTGCGCCAGCTCACCGCCGGCGCGACCTCCCTGCTCTTCGAGATGGGGATCAAGCTCGACCTGGACACGCTGCTCGATCGGAGCGACGGGAAGGTACCGGTGAACGTCGTGTACCTCAACTCGCTCGCCTCGGATGTCGACAAGCAGTTCTTCCTCACCGCGATCCTGCGCGAGGTCTATCTCTGGATGCTGAAGCATCCCTCGCCGTCGGTCCAGCTGATGCTCTACATCGACGAGATCGGACCCTACCTCCCGCCCTACCCCCGCAACCCTCCGCCCAAGATGGCGTATTCCCTGCTCTTCAAGCAGGGTCGGAAGTACGGGATCTCCCTCCTGGCGGCGACCCAGACGCTGGCGGACGTCGACTACAAGGCGCTCGGCCAGGCGAGCACGGTCTTCTACGGTCGCTTCGGCATGGCGCAGGACCTAAGGAAGCTCACCGGCCCCTTCGAAGCGGCCGACCCGGTCCGGGCCGAGTCCCTCGTGACGAGCGTGCCCGCCCTGACCCGGGGGCAGTTCCTCGTCGTCTCGCGCGACAATTTTGCGGGCGTGGTGCGATTGCAGACCCGGTTCCCGGTCACGGGGCTCGACACGCTCACCGAAGAGGACCTGGCCCGGACCATGACCCCGGAGACCCGCGCGAAGTTCCAACCGACCGCGGTCCCGGCCCCGGGGTCCCCGGTCCCCCCGAGCTCATCTTCCAGCGCCGGTCCGCCCGCCCCGGCCGGACCGGTCCTGCCCGAGGTCCCGGCGGGACCGCCCCCGATGCCCGCGGCGCCGGCGGAACTCGCGGCCGGTTTCGAGCCGTCGCCGCTGCGGCTCGCGATCACCGCGACGGTCGAGGCGGCGCGCGAAGCCGTCAGCGTGCGGGGGGTGGCAGAGCGTACCGGCCAGCCCCCCGACGCGGTCGGTCGAGAGCTCGCGGCGATGGTCAAGGCGAAGATCGTGGCGACGGGACGCGCTCCCGGCTCGACCGAGGACCTCTACTGGATCGTGGGCGTCGGATTCCAGCCGTCGGTCGGGCTCACCCGGGAACTCCTCTCGATCCCGATGCGCCTCGCCCAGGTCGACGCGGTACGCCAGGCGGGGTCGATGGCCGAACGCGAACGGTTCTCGCGCACCGAGACCGTCGCCGGCGCCCGCCTCGGGATGCTGCCGATCTGGAAGATCACGTGCCGCTGGACGACGAAGGCGATGTTCTCCTCCCCGAAGGAGCATGTCGAGGACCACTTCGTGAGCGCCCGGACGGGGGCGTTCATGTCGATCCAAGGGAAGGAGATGCACTTCGACAAGATCGCCCGCCAGGGCGCGTCCAAGGTCTCGTCGCTGAACGACGAGCCGGGGATCTCGTTCCAGCCGACCCTGCCCCGCGACGCGGGCCCGATGCCCGTGATCAAGGTCACGCTCCCCCAGGCGTTCGAGATCCTGCGCCGCACGTTCGGGATCGAGCCCACCGAGGGGCGGCTCGCGCTGCTGCCCGTGTGGGAGTTGACCCTGCGGCGCAAGGAGGGGCCCGGCAGCCGGATCGTCGAGCTCGACGCGGCCGCGGGCAAGGTCCTGAAGGGCGACTACTGACCGACCGACCCTCGGGCGCCCGGGTACGGGCCGCTCGTTCGCGCCCCCGAGGGAGCGAAGGCTCACGCTTAAGTAGGGAACTCTTTTCGGCGGCCCCGCGTTACCGCCGGAGGAGCCCGCAGATGCCGGACCGTTCGTCGCTCGAGGTCGTCACGGAGGCCCTCGGCAAGGGCCCCGAGCGGAAGTTCTCGGAGACCGTCGAGCTCTCGATCAACCTCAAGGACCTCGACCTCTCCGTGCCGAAGAACCGCCTCGAGGACGAGATCCCGCTCCCCAACGGGCGCGGTAAGCCGGTGAAGGTCGCGGTGTTCGGCTCGCCCGAACTGCTGCAGAAGGTCCGCGCGGTCGCGGACGTCGTCGTCCCGGGGAACCAGATCGATGACTTCGCGAAGGACAAGAAGTCCGCGAAGAAGATGGTCGGTCAGGTCGACTTCTTCCTCGCGGAGGCCCCCCTCATGCCCTCGATCGGGAAGCGGCTCGGCGTCGTGCTCGGGCCGCGGGGCAAGATGCCCCGGCCGGTGCCGCCGGGGAGCGACCCCACGAACCTCGTGAACGCCCTCAAGCGCTCGATCCGCGTCCGATCGAAAGGGAACCGCACCTTCCACGCCCCGGTCGGTACCCGCGCGATGCCGCCCGAGGCGATCGCGCAGAACGTCGACGCGGTGCTCAACCGGATCGTCGGCAAGCTCGAGCGGGGCCGCACGAACATCGAGTCCGTGTACGTCAAGACGACGATGGGGCCGGCGGTCCGCCTCTGGTAAGGGAGGAACGCGCGATGCCCGGTCGAGGTTCCGTTCGCCCCGAGAAGCTCACGCGCGTCGACGCGCTCTCCCGGCAGTTCCTCGGCCACTCCCTGACGGCGGTCGTCGCCGTGCGCGGCGTGCCCGCGTCGGCGCTCCAGCGGATGCGGCGCGAACTGCGGGCGCGCGGCACGCCGATCACGGTCGCCCCGAACAGTGCGATCCGGTACGCGCTCGAGAAGGCGGCGAGCGAGCGATCGTCGTTGCGCCCGCTGCTCGAGCAGGTCCAGGATCAGACGGCGGTCCTCGCGGCCGAGGGGAACCCGTTCTCGCTCTACCAGCAGTTCCTGAAGACCCGCTCCCCGACCCCCGCCCGCGGGGGCGAGGTCGCCCCCGCCGACATCCTCGTCCCCGCGCAGACGACCAGCTTCAAGCCGGGCCCGATCGTCGGCGAGCTCCAGCACGCGGGATTCCCGGCGGCGATCGAGAAGGGGAAGGTGGTGCTGAAGAAGGACACCCTGATCGTCCGCGCGGGCCAGACGATCTCGCGCGAGGTCGCCGGGATGCTGACCCGGCTCGAGATCTTCCCCCTCGAGGTCGGGCTCCAGCTGCGCGCCGTCGTCGACGGCGGGGTCTACTACCCGCCCGAGGTCCTCTCGGTCGACCTCGACGAGCGGCGGGCCGCGCTCACGCGCGCGGCCCGCCGGGCGCTCGGGCTCGCGGTCGAGGTCGGCTACGCGACCCCGCAGACGGTCCCGCTCCTG
>JASHYU010000202.1 GCA_030042855.1 Thermoplasmata archaeon | reverse complement strand
TGGTTGCTCCAGTCGACGGGGCGCCGCGAATCGACGAACGGGATCCGGCTGATCACCGGCGCGTTGCTGGGGGCCGCCCTCGGCGGTCTCGTCGCCCTCCTCGTCGCCCGCGACTGGCTCGATCTCCTGGGAGGGGCCGTCGTGCTGTCGGGATACTTCGCAGGGCTGCTCGCCGTGCTCCGTTACACCGGAGCCTGGCGGCGGGTTCTCACGGAACACTTTCCCGATCTCGCGCTTCCTCCGGAGGCGTAAGGGGAGCCGGCCCCACCGCTCGCGAACCGGCGCGGTGCCGAAGCGACCGGCGTCGGCTCGATCGATGCGCTCGGTACCGTGCGAACACGGCTTCGGGGTCGGTACTCGCCCACCGGACCGTCCGCCGGACGGCGCGGCCCGGCGGCGCGCCGCGATGCAACGTCACGGTAATAATCCCCGCAACCCGTCGGACCTCCTCTCCCCTCGTCATGATCCACGCGGAGAACCTCACGAAGCGCTTTGGCGATCTCACCGCGGTCGATCGCGTCTCGCTGGACGTGGAGGAGGGCGAGGTGTTCGGGTTCCTGGGACCGAACGGCGCCGGCAAGACCACGACGGTCCGGATGCTCGCGGGCCTGATCTCGCGGACCAGCGGGTCGGCCGTGGTCGCGGGGTGCGAGATCGGCAACGAGGCCGAGGCGCTGCGGCTGCGCGAGCAGATCGGGGTGCTGCCCGAGAACGTCGGCCTCTACGAGGGCTCGAGCGCGTACGAGAACCTCGAGTACTTCGGGCGCCTCCACCGCATGGAAGCGTCCGCGCTCCGCGCGAACGTCGAGCGCCTCCTGCGGGCGATGGAGCTCTGGGAGAAGCGGGACGTCCCGGTCGAGACGTTCTCGAAGGGCATGAAGCAGAAGCTCGCGATCGCGCGGACGCTCGTGCACGATCCGGTCCTGCTGTTCCTCGACGAGCCGACCGCCAACCTCGACCCGGAGGCCGCGAAGATGGTCCGCGACACGATCCTCGCGCTCCGAGGGGAGAAGCACACGATCTTCCTCAACACGCACAACCTCGACGAGGCCGAGCGGATCTGCGACCGGGTGGGGATCCTGCGGACGCGTCTCCTCACGATCGGGTCCCCCCGGGAGCTCCAGGCCCAGCTGTCGGGTCGACGCACGGTCGTGCGGCTCGCCCGGGCCACCGACCAGTTGGCGGACGCCGTCCGGCAACGGCTCGCCGGGCGGCGGGTGGAGATCTCGGGTAACGAACTTCGCGTCGACGGGGGGGACCCCGAGCGCGACACCCCCGAGATCGTGGCCTCGATCGTCGGGGCGGGTGGGCAGGTCCTCGAGGTCTCGCAACCGTCCGCATCGCTCGAGGAGGTCTACCTGAAGCTCGTCCACGAGGGGGAGGCGGCGACGTGAGGGCCTCCCAGGCGTGGATCGTCGCCCGGCACGAGCTCACGATGCTCCGCCAGCGACGCGGGCTCCTCGCCGGCCTCATCGCCTACCCGCTCGGCGTCGGGCTCGGCTTTCCGGCGCTCGTCGGATTCGTGCTCCTTCCCCACGGCGGCCCCGACCCCGCGGCGTGGGCCCCGATGTACATCGACGCCTTCGCGTTCTGGTTCGTCATCGGCGCGGCGTCCATCCCGACGTCGATCGCGTCGTACAGCATCGTGGGCGAGAAGGTTTCGAGGAGCCTCGAGCCGCTTCTCTCGACCCCGACGACCGACGGGGAGATCCTGTTCGGGAAGACCCTCGCGGCGCTCCTGCCCACGCTCGTCGCCGCCTGGCTGGGCGCCGCCCTGTTCCAGGCCCTGATCGACGTCGAGACCCTCGGCCCGTTCGGCTATCTCTACTATCCGAACCTCTCGATGACGATCGAGCTCTTCGTCGCGGTGCCGGTCGTCGCGCTCGTGGCCATCGAGGCGTCGGTCGTCATCTCCGCCCGGGCGACGGACATCCGATCCGCGCAGCAGTACGCCTCGGTGATGTTCGTGCCGCTGATCATCGTCTACGTCGCGGCCGAGGTCATCCTGACCCTCGACCCCCTCCACCTGCTCTACATCTCGGGGGTCTTCGCGCTCCTCGCGCTGGTGCTCTTCGAGGTCAGTCTGAAGACGTTCCGCCGCGAGGAGATCCTGACACGCTGGAAGTGACGGCGGGGCCTCCGGCCGCTACTTCGTCGGCTGGAGCGGGCGGCTGTAGGTCGCGAGCAGCTCGAGGTGCCGCGTGTCCCGCCGGGCCGCGGCGAGGAGCGGGGAGAAGCGGACCCGGAGGAGCTGGAGCGTGTGGGCCTCGGCGGCGGAGAGCATGTACTCGAAGTACCGGTCCAGATCGCCGAGGGCGTAGTAGATGAAGCCGATGAACGACTGCCGCGAGGTACCTTCCCGGAACAGCTCTTCCATGCTTGCGATGACCCGCATCGACCGAGCGCGGTCTCCCTGGACCGCGGCCAGGTACCCCCGGCACAGGAGCGTGAGACTGCCCTCGGGGGCGATGCGCTCGAGCTCCCGGACCGTCGCCTCGGCCTTCTCGAAGTCCTTCGTCAGGATGTAGTAGTCGACCAGGCCGCGATGGCCGTCGGGGGGGTTCTGCTCGAGGGTCTTCCGCCAGTGCGCCGCGGCCTCCTCGATCCGGCCGGTGAAGAAGTACGCGTTCCCGAGAGCGCGGATCGCCTCCCGCGAGAGCGGATCGAGCTGGAACGCCTGTTCGGCCTCGGTCACGTACGTCTCGACGACGCCGAGGGAACCGGCGAGCGCGCTCAGCATGTTGTGGGCCTGGGCGAGGTTGGGGTTCAGCTCGAGCGCGCGCTGGACCTCGTGGAACAGGACGTCGGCGAGGTCGTCGCCCATGAACGCGAGCTCGGCCCGTAGGCCGTGCGCTTCGGCCAGATCGGGATCCAGGGCGATCGCCCGCTCGGCCGCGGAGATGCCGCGATGGATCGAGTCGATCCAGGGAATGTACCCCTCCGATCCGAGCCCGATGTACGCCCGCGCGATGCCGGCGTAGGCCCGGGCGAACGTCGGATCGGTCTTCAGCGCCTTCTGGAAGAACTCGATCGACTTGCGGAGGGACACTTCGTCCGCCTTCCACATCAGCGACTGGCCCTGGAGGTACGCGAGATAGGCTTCGGTCTCGGTCGGTTTCTCGAGCGAGGGCACCGGCGGGCGCGCCTTTTCGAGGCTCCCGGGAAGCGACGTCACCACCTTCTGGGCGATGTCGCTCTGGACCGCGAAGATGTCGTCGAGGTCGTCGTCGTACTTCGCGGTCCAGAGGTGTTCCTCGGTGGCGACGTCGATGACCTGTACCGTGACGCGGATGCGGTTCGCCGCCCGGCGGACGCTCCCCTCGACGACCGTGCCGACCCCGAGCTCCTTGCCGATCGTCGCGACCTTCTTCTCCGTCTTGCGGTAGGCGACCACGGAGGTGCGCGCGATGACCTTGAGCCCGGGAACGAGCGAGAGGTTCGCGATCAGCTCCTCCGTGAGCCCGTCGGCGAAGTACTCGTCGGCGGAGTCCGGGCTGATGTTCGCGAACGGGAGGATCGCGATCCGCGTCGGGTCGAGCGCGTCCGATCCGTCCCCCGGGATGCCGTTGCCCGCCCACGGGAGGAGCACCCGATACACGTCGATCTGGACCTGGACCCCCTTCAGGGCCCGCGGCTCGAGCTTCTCGAACTTGTCGGGCACCTTCGAGCGCACCTGTTCGTAGACCGCGCTCGAGACGCAGATCCCGCCCGGTTCGGCCAGCGGCTCGATGCGCGCCGCGAGGTTCACCGCGTCGCCGAGGATGTCCGCGCCGTTCTGAACGACGTCGCCCAAGTGGACCCCGATGCGGATCCGGATCGGCGCGAAGCTCGCCTCGGTGTTCCGCTCGTAGATGCGCCGCTGGATGCCGATCGCACACTGGACCGCCTTGAGCGCGCTGTCGAACTCGACGAGGAATCCGTCCCCGGTCGACTTGATCTCCCGACCCTGGTGCAGGGCGAGGAGCGGCCGCACGAGCTCGGTCTGCTGTCGCAACAGATCCAGCGATCGCCCCTCGTTGGTCTGCGTTGATGCCGTGTACCCGACCGTGTCGGTGAACATCACCGCGGCGAGTCGGCGCCCGGACGCCACGGGGCGGGGATGCACTCGCCGAATTAAGCCTGAGGGCAGGTTCCGGTCGGGCGAGCGCCTCGGGGAGACGGCCGGAGGTCGCTCCGGTGTCCCGGAACGAGCCCGGGAGGAGGTCGGGATCCGAGCGACACCGCGGTCCGGCACGCCGGGGTTCGCGCGCCGGCGAGCGCGCACCGCGCCCAAGGCTTGGGTCGGCGTCGCGCGTTCTCGAATGGAGCGAACCGGGGTCCGGTCGCGCGCGGCACCGCGTTTCGCGCGCGAGCCCCACCGCGCGGTGAGCGACGAGTCCCGAAGGAACCGGGAAACCGCGATCGGGTCCGGCTCGGCTTCGGCCGGGAGTTCAAGAGACGCGGCGACTTACGGTCGGGCGGCGAGGTAGAGGGGCGTGACGCGATTCGTTCTGGTGCCAGGAGCCTGGTTGGGGGCGTGGGCGTGGAACGAGGTCACGCCGTTCCTCGAGCAGCAGGGGCACTCGGCCTATCCGGTGACGCTGACCGGGATGGGCGAACGGGTGCACCTGCTCCGCAAGGACGTCGGCATGGAGACCGCGGTCGAAGACGTGCTGAACGCGGTCAAGTACCACGAGATCGACGACTTCGTCCTCGTCGGACACAGCTTCGCGGGCAAGGTCGCGGCGGCGGTCGCCACGCGCGCCTATCCGAAGGTCCGGAAGGTCGTCTATCTCGACGCGTTCCGACCCGAGCCGGTCAAGACCCCGCAGGGCGGATTCGACCCTCAGGGCGAGTTCGGGCCGGTCCCCGAGGGCCGTCTGGGGATCCCGCTCACCGAGGCGATCGTCCACCGGATCGGCCCGGACGTGACGGGAGCCCGGCTCCATCGGATGATGTCGCTCGCCACCCCGTGGCCGATCAAGCTCGCCAGCGACCCGATCACGCTCACCCACGACTACGACAAGGTCCAGGAGTCCTACATCTTCTGCAGCCGCACCGGGGATCCCGTGGAGGAGATCGTCGCGGGCAAGTGGGGGAAGCTGAACGGCCCCCACGTCGTGATGGACACCGGCCACTGGCCGATGCTGACCCAGCCCGAGCCGCTCGCCCACCACCTGGTCGCGCTCACCCGGTGATCGGGGACGGCACGCATCGGACCCGGACCCGCTCGCCGCCGCGGAGCCCCTCCCGATCCGACCGGCGCGGCGCGTCGATTTTCAGATTGTTCAGATTTATCAGATAACCCTAAATGCGTCGCCGGACTGTCCCCGGGGGACGACCATGGCGAGAAAGCGAGACGCGACGACCCGGGACTCGAACCGGTCGTGCTGTGGGAGCGGCTGCTGCGATGCGACCTGCGCGTGTCACCGTGCGAACGGTCTCGACGGCTGTCGCGTGGAGGCGGTGGTGAACGTCGATGCGCGGGGCCAGATGGTGCTGCCGAAGGACCTACGGGAACGGGCGAACATCGGTCCGGATCAGAAGCTCGCGCTCGTCTCCTGGACGAGCGGCGCCGAGCTCTGCTGCCTCACGCTCCAGCGGGCCGAGGACCTCGCCGACATGGTCCGCCGGACCTACGGTCCGCTGCTCTCGACGGCGATCCGCGAGAAGTGAGGACCGACCCCCGAAGGCCTGCCGAGCTCGGCTTCGAGCGCCGCCGCACGCTCCTTCACGCGCCGGGAACGCCCTCCATCCGCAGCAACTGCTTCCCGACGTTCGCGCCCGAGTAGAGGCGGGCGAGCGCCGCGGGGGCCTGTCGAAGACCGACGACGACATCCTCCTTCGACTTGAGCCGCCCCGAGCGCAGCAGCGGCAGCATCGCCTGGGCCGCCTCGGGGAGTCGCGGCAGGTAATCCCGGGCCAGGAGGCCCTCCATCCGACCGTTCACCATGACCAGTTGGAGGTAGCTCGCCGGCCCGGGCGGGAGGGGAACGGCCCCATACCGGGAGGTGGCCCCACAGAGCACGACCCGACCGCCGTTGCGCAGGCGGTCGAGCGCCAGATCGAGCACCGGACCCCCGTCGTTGTCGAAGAAGATGTCGATCCCGTCGGGACACAGTTCCGTGAGCCGGCGTCCGACATCTTCGTTCCGATGGTCGATCGCAGCGTCCGCGCCCGCCTCCTCCCGCAGCCAGCTGCACTTCGCGGGACCCCCGGCGATGCCGATCACTCGAAGCCCGTGGATCTTCGCCAGCTGGACCGCGATCGACCCGACGCCCCCCGCCGCGCCCGAGATCACGAAGGTCTCCCCCGGCTTCGAGCGTGCGACCTCGGTGACACCGAAGTACGCCGCGAGCCCGGTGATCCCGAGCGCTCCGAGCGCCCAGTTCGGGGGGACGCCGTCCGGCACCCGGTACGCGGGCGCGAACCCCAGGCCGTCCGAGACCGAGTAGTCCTCCCAGCCCAGCTGGCAATGGACCAGATCTCCGGCTCGGAAGCCGGGATGACGGGACTCCACCACCTCGGAGACGGCGAAGCCGATCATCGGCTCGCCCAGCGGGATCACCCCGGATCCCTCCTCCGGGACGCCGGCCTTTCCGATCAGGAAACGCTGGGTCGGGTCGAAGGAGTACCAGAGGTTGCGGGCGAGAAACTGTCCCTCGCTCGGGGTCGGGATCGGACTCTCGGCCCACCGAAAGTTCGATTCCGAGATCTCGGAGGTCGGTCGCTGGGCGAGCAGCCACTGCCGATTGATCCCCCGCTCCATCGAGGTTCCCCGCGCCCCCGGTGCTCCGAGCCTCGCGTTCCATGCGCGGAACCCGCCATATAGATAGACGCCCGGGGCCGACCGGGAGGCCCGCCCTCCGCCGGGACCTCCGCGAGCCGGGAACCCTCCGGCTCACCGACCGGCCGGATCGCCCCGTCACGCGCTCGGGAATCCTGAAGTGGAGCGTCGCCTTCTCCCGGACGACCA
>JASHYU010000201.1 GCA_030042855.1 Thermoplasmata archaeon | reverse complement strand
GATCCAGAAGCGGGTGGCGGGGATCCACCAAGAGCTCGAGCGGGCCGCCCGGGAGCTGCAGTTCCTGGTCTCGGAGGCGGGCGCGGGATCCGACGTCGCCGCACCGTCGCGGGACGATCGCCCGGTGTGGGACGAGTCCGCCGAGGGCGTGCTTCCGTCCCGGTCCGCTGGGGTGATCTCGGAGCCGCTCGCCATCTGCCCGACGGCCTTCGCCGCGGCCTCGTACCAGGACTACACCTCGGACCGGTACGATCGGACGGTCGGCGGGCTCAGGTCCCGTCGGCGGCGCATTCTCGGCTGGACGCTCGGCCTCGCGATCGGGATTTCCGCCTCGCTCGAGGCGCTGAACCTCCTCGCTCGGGAACCGATGCCCCCCCTCTGGATGGCGGTCCTGCCGGCCGTGTGGCTGATCCCGGTCCCGTTCTTCGTCCTGTCGTTCCGCGGCACGCAGCGGGTCCTAGGCCGGAACCACCTCGAGACCGGGGTGGAGGGATGAGGCCCCCCACCGTCATCTTCCAGATCACCGCGATCGGCCGGAACCACCGGGCCATCGCGGAGAGCGCGCGCTCCGTCTTGTACTGGGCGCGGCACACGCCCCGGCAGGGGTACCTGCCCCGCCTCTGGCTCGTCATCGAGCCGGACGGCTACGCCTCCGCCCCGGACACCTACGAGGAGCTCCGGCGCGAGGGGGCGCGCCTCCTCATCGTGCCCTCGGAGTACCGGACCCCGCTCGGAACGAGCGGGAAGGCCCGCGCGCTCCAGTACGCGGTCGAGCAGCGCGGCCGGGACGGCCTCTCGAACGATCGGGTCTGGATCTACCACCAGGACGAGGAGACGTGCGTCGGGCAGGACACGCTCGCCGGGATCGCCGATTTCGTCCGGGGGCCGAAGCTGGTCGGCGTCGGGATCATCCTCTATCCGATCGACTGGACGGGGTCGCCGAGCCACATCCAGGAGGTCACGCGGTCGTACGACGACTTCCGGGTGCTCGACTCGATGACGCTGCCCGGCAACCCGTCGGCCGGGTTCCACGGCTCGCACATCCTCGTCCGCGCGGACGTCGAGGATTCGGTCGGCTGGGACGCGCGCGGCTACGCGCCGGCGGAGGACCTGACGTTCGAGATCCGGGTCCGACAGAAGTACGGGTCCGTGTTCGGGGTCCTGAAGGGGTTCGCCTACGAGAAGGGGGCGTTCTCGCTCCGGGACCAGCTCAAGCAGCGACGTCGCTGGATGCACGGGGTCATCTGGGCCGTCCGCCACTCGCCCGAGCTCTCCGTCCGGCGGCGCCTCACGCTGTTCTACTCGGCCCTGTCCTGGTTCTCCGCGCTCCCGTCGATCGCGGTCCTCGTCGCGAGCGCGCTGTTCCACTACGGCCCGCTGCTCTTCGTCACCGGCGTCTTCACCGGGTTCGTCTGGGTGTCGATGGTGACGGCCTACGTGGAAGGGTACCGGATGCACACGGAGTACCTCGCGCGCCGCGTTACCGCGTTCCGGTTCGTCCTGCACGGCCTCGTGGGCGCCCTGATCGACGCGATCGCGCCGTGGTACGCGCTCGTGAGCCACCCGTCGCTGGGCGACTTCATCGTGAAGGACCGGCCCGCCGGAGCTCCGGGGCTTCCCGTCGTCCCCGGCCTTCCGGTGAGCCCGGGGCCGACCGCCCCGGTCGTCGACGTATAGACGCGGCCCGGCGGGGGAGTTCCGAACGGTCCCGCCGACCGGATCGAGCGCTCGGTCGGGCGGGGACGCGGCCGTTTCGCGTACCGTTAAATCGCATCCTGACTTCCCGGGTCCAGCGCATGGGCTCGCGACTCTCCCAGCGGATCGGGGGGAAATGGGGCGGACATACCGAACGCGCCTCGAGGTCCTGCACGACTTCCTCGACGCCAGCCGCCGGGCCTCCCGGAAGACCCGGATCATCGGGCTCGCGAACCTGAACCCGGGCTACTTCGATAGCTACGCGAGGTTCTGCCTCGAGCATCACCTTCTCGAAGCGACGCCGGACGGCTACCACGCCACCGACCTCGCGGATCAGGTCCTCGTCGCGATCCGACGCGTCCTGTCGAAGACCGCCGAGCTCGACGGGGCGATCCGGTCGTTCAACGTCGTCGTTCGTCAGGAGGGGGAGGGGCGCGATCTCGGGGGTCCCGCCACCGAGATCTTCGGCCCGGACGACTGGGACGGGATCCTCGTCCGCTCGGTGCCCCGGCTGTCGCTCCCGAATTCCGGTGGATCGATGCGCACGCCCCGGATCCGTCGATCGGGACCCACCGACCCGCCTCGCCCCGCCGGGGCGAACCGCCCGCGCGCGCCCCCGGAACTGGCCCGGTAGGCGGGGAACTTCGGGACTCCGGGGATCCGCGCGGGGCCGACGGCTCCGGAAGTTCCGGGCCTCTCGGAAGGTTGAGAATACGATTCGAGGGATTCGTACTACGATTCCGCTCCTTGCTACCGACGAACGGTCGCTCTCGTTCTCATCGCACTTATCCGACGCTCTCGATGGTCGCGCACCTAGTTATGCGCGGGACAGCGAGCATCAGTGGAAGAGCCCTCCTCGTCGGACTGATCACGGTCGTGGCGGTCGTCGGCTTCGCCGTGGCGACCCTGCCGGGCGCGACGTTCGCCGGCGCGAACGCGTCGCCGGCGGGAGCGCCATCGGCGAGCGCGGCGACCCCGGACCTCGCGAGCGGCCCCCTCACGCAGGTGACGGGGAGCGGGACCAGTCTCAGTCCGACGCAAACGACGACCTTCGGGACCGTGACCGTCACGCCGGACGGCGCGGCGTACAATCCGAACGCCGAGGACATGGTCACGGTCACGCTCGCGCCCTCGGGCAGCCTCTCGTCCCTCGTGAACGACCAGGCCGACGTCGCGAGCCCCCAGTATCATCAGTTCCTTTCCACCCAAGCCCTGGGCGCGCAGTACGGCAGCCCCGCGTACGCGTCCGTGGAGTCCTACTTCGAGGGCTACGGCCTCGCCGTCACGCCGAGCGCCACGGCGCTGACGATGAGCGTGACCGGGACGGTCGCCGAGATCTCGGCGGCCTTCCACACCACGCTGAGCGCGTACAGCCAGTCGTACCAGTCCGGCGGGCAGTGGAACCCCTCGTTCGGCAACGAGAGCGGCGTGAACGGGACGACCGAGGCGGGACCCGTGATCTACGCGAACACGGCGCCGGCGGAGCTCCCGACGGGGATCGCCGGAGCGATCAACGGCATCGCCGGGCTCGACCAGATGGTCGCGAGCCCGAACATCGCCCTGCCGCTCGGCCTCTACCCCGGCGCCAACGCCGCCGCCTCCTCCGACGGCTCGGGGGCGATCGCGTGCACGTTCGGCGCCTACGGCGGCCCGTGCGACAGCGAGCTCGACGAGCACCAGGCCGATTCCGAGCACGACTTCCTGTGGACGAACTTCTCGAGCGAGGGCCTGACGTGCGAGTACTACAACATCTGCGGCCAGTACCAGTTCCTCTTCCCGTCCACGATGCCGGCGCTCACCGGCGCGACCTCGCTGTGGAGCGGCGACTCCGCCCTCGGCTCGCAGCCGGACAAGGGCCAGGGGATCACGATCGCCGTCATCGAGGTCGGCTGCGCGATCCCGAGCGACCTCTCGGCCTGGTCCAACATGACGTGGCCGGGCGTCGCGAACCAGCTCAACAGCCGGCTCACGCAGATCGCGCTCGACATCCCCGGCCTCGAGCTGTTCCCGAACACGAACCTCGCCGACTGCGACGAGCAGGGCTACTACGCGGGCTGGACGCTCGAGACATCGCTCGACGTCGAGTACGCGGCGGCGATGGCCCCGCAGGCGCACATCGACGTGATCGGCATCCCGTACCCCGGCAACTTCTCGGCGTTCGACCTCGCCTACGCGGACGTCGCCCAGTACCTCTCGCTCGGTTCGACCGGCGGGACGTGCGCGAGCGCGGCGACCCTCGCGGCGGCCGGTCTCTACGTCGTCCAGGGCTCGGCGGGCACGGGCACCTGCTCGGTGACGATCACGTCGAACAGCTACGGGGAGGGCGAGGAGTACGCCTACTTCTACGGGAGCCCGATCTACATCACCGCCGAGGACCAGGAGCTCGAGCTCCTGAACGCCGTGGGCGTGACGAACTTCTTCGCTTCCGGGGACGACGGCGGCACCTACGTGGCCGTCAACGACTTCATGCCGGCGGACTCGCCCGGCGCGACCTCGGTGGGCGGGGCTCAGATCACGGCCGAGGGGGCCGGTTCGCCGTTCCCCGAGACCGCGGTGAACTTCACCTACTGTGACGGGTTCCTCGAGAGCCCGACCGACTGCTACGGGGCGAACGGCACCGCCTACTTCGCCGGCGCGAGCGGCATCGCGTCGACCGGCTACTGGTCGTACGGCGAGGGGCTCACCGGCACGTACAAGGGCGTCGAGGGTGGCGGCTTCGGCCAGTCGCTCGCCGAGAGCCAACCGTGGTGGCAGAACGCGATGGACACCTACTCGACCGGTTCGAAGATCGACCCGGTCGTCTCGCTCTCCGCCGCGTTCAACATGTCGGTGTACGCCTACGGACAGTGGAACCTGTTCTACGGCGGGACCAGCTTCGCCACGCCGACGATGGCGGGCGAGTGGGCCCTCATCCAGGAGCAGGCGAACCTCGCGTTCGGGAGCCCCGAGATCGGCGACGCGAACCCGCTCCTCTACGCGGCGCACAACGCCTACGAGGCCGGGGCCGTGGGGGCGAATCCCTACACGCCGGACGGTACCGACGTCGGCTTCACGTCCGGGCCGGTGAACTCGTTCACCTGGTACTACTACAACCTCTCGATCGAGGAGCCGAGCGCTCCGGTCCAGCCGGACTGGTTCCCGAGCCTCGGCAACCCGGCCGGGAGCGGCTGGAACTACCTCCAGGGGCTCGGGATCCCGGACGTGGCGCTCCTCGTCCTCGACTTCTTCGGGACGACCGGCCTCGCGGGCCACGCGCTCGCGAACCCCGCGTTCTCCGTCCTCGAGGTGACGCCGACGGGACTCGCGGCGGTGCCGGACACCCTCTCCGCCGGGACGACCTACGAGCTCGAGGTCGTGACGTCGGGCGGCGGGACCGGCGTCTTCGACGTCTCGGCCTACTCGGGCCAGTCGAACAACGGCACCTACGGGGGCGGGACGCTCACGACGCTCCAGACCGGGACGAACGGGATCTTCAACTACACGCCGACGACCGGCTCGCCGCCCGGCGGGGCCGCGGCGACGACCTACGGCTACTTCCTCGTGAAGAGTCCGGTCGGCGGCCCGAACGCCGAGTGGGCGTTCGACGACTTCGCGGTCGCGGCGCCGACCCCGTCCGGGACCCTGACCCTCTGCGTCGTCGACCCGTACGGCAACTGCGACCAGGGCGTCGCGGAGGTCACCACGTTCACGACGACGACGGTGGGCGACTACAATCTGTTCGGCCAGGCCGAGGTGTACCTGAACGGCGTGCCGGTCGCGGGCGCGGTCGTGACCCAGGTGTCGGTGGTCACCCAGTACGGCTACCTGGACGAGTCGCTCCCGCCGGCGGACTACGCGCCCGGCGTGACGCTCGGGACCACGATCTCGGACAGCCGGGGCGAGGCGGTCTACTGGATCGACGGGTTCACCGCCGAGCACAACGGCACGCTCGCGACCGACATCTACACGTTGACCGCGAGCTACGACGGGCTCACGTCCAACACGACGATCGTCTACGCCGAGCCCCAGTCCGGCTCGTTCTACACCGAGGACCTGAGCGCCTCCGATTCCGGGACGATCACCGGCTGGCTCACGTTCGCCGGGATGAAGTACGTCGACACGGTCAACGTCTCGGTCGGCAGCGCGCCGGGCCAGTACGACAACTGGACGTGCCCGCTCCCCGCCGGCGCGAGCCAGCCCGCGAACACGCTGGCGCTCCCCGGGTGCGCGCCGTTCTACGACGATCAGTTCGGCGCGAACCTCTGGGAGAGCGGCGTCGATTCGGGGGCGCTGTGGGTCAACCTCTCGACGGCCGGCCTCACCGGGCCGATCGTCGTGAGCATCGTCGGCGTCGGGGCGAACGACGTCACGTACGGCTACTGCGAGTCGTTCGACGGCTTCTCGTTCTGCTACACGGATCAGGCGGTCCAGCGCGTCCTCCTCTGGCAGGACCCGCTCGTCTTCCTGCCGGCGAGCGTCTCGGCGAGCGCGACCGGCACGGTTTCGGGCATCGACTCGATCTCCTGGGCGGGGGCGGCGTACACCTCGTACTCGGGCGCCGAGCTCGCGACCGGCGTGCTGAGCCTCGAGTGGAGCGGCGGATCCGAGGTGCTCGCGACGGGCCTGAGCGGGTCGTACGCGCTCGACACGACCGCGCTCGCGAACGGCGCCTACTCGGTCGTCTTCACCGAGACCGCGGCCGGAACGACCCCGACGACGCGCAGCCTCGCGATCTATGTCGACAACACCCCGGCGACCACGGCGCCGCCCGCCGCACCGGCGAAGCACAGCGGAACGCCGTTCCTCTCGGGCGTCTTCGCCGGCGACAACCTGGTGATCCTCGTGGGCGTGCTCGGGGCCCTCGCCGGAGCGGGCGCGGTGTATCTCGCGACCCGGCGGCGGGGCCCGAGCGCGCCCCCGCCCCGGCCGGAGGGATCGGCGGAGGCGCCGAAGTAGGCGGCCCGGCGGCTTCGCGGCGTCCAACCCCTTCCCGTTCTCGCGCGACGCGGGGCTCCGGGCGGGCGAGCTCCCCCCCGCGGCGGCACGGGAGCGCCCGACCGGGCGAGGTCAGGCTCGTTTCGACGGTTCCGGCGGCGACCAGTCCCGGATCGGCCGGATCGGGGTCCCGTACTGCCGGAGCAGGGCCAGGAACCGGGGGTCGGAGCGGATCGGATCGAAGTAGACCCCGCGGTACCAGAGCCACAGGAGGGCGTCGCCCTCCCGATAGTCGAGCTCGAGCAGGTCGAGCGCTCGGCCCTTCTCGCCGATCGCCGAGTGGAGCATGGCGAGGTACCCCGGTCCGAGGTAGTCCCCCCACCCCTTTCGGTCCACGGCCGCGAGGATCGCCCGGGCCTCCTCGGGCCGCCCGAGGAGCCCCTCGAGGAGCGCGTGGTCGAATCGCACCACCTCGCTCGCGTCCCCCAGGGGGACCGCGGCCTCCCGATCCGCGAGGTCCGTCCGACCGCGCGCGAAGTACAGGATGCCGAGCATCGTGTGGGTGCCCACCCGGTCGGGGTGGTCCGTCACCTCGTTCTCGAGCTCGCGGAGGGCCGCGTCGAAGTGGCCTCCCTCGAACTCGGCCCACGCGAGCAGCCCCGAGCCCGCGCCGGCCGGATCGAGCCGCACCTCGCGGCGGAAGAGCTCCTTGGCCTCGTCGAACCGCTCCTGCGCCATCATGAAGAGGCCGTAGAACCGGTAGGCGGTCACGTTGCTCGGATTGAGCTCGATCGCCCGCTCGAACTCGAACTCGGCCCGGGTCCAGTCGTGGTCGAACTGGAGCGCGATGTTGCCGAGGGCCGCGTGCGCGTCCGCGGAGTCCGGATCGAGCTCGATCGCGCGGGCGGCGAGCTCGCGGGCCCGCGGCATCACCTCCCGCATCGGCACCTGATCGCCCGACGCCAGGACGTAGAGGTTCGCCCAGGCCGCGTACGCCTCGGCGAAGTTCGGATCGAGCTTCGTCGCCTCCTCGAAGCAGCGCTCGGCCTCCCGGACCTCCCCCACGCGGACCCCGCTCGTGGCGACCAGCCCGCGGAGGTACGCGTCGTACGCCTCGGCGCTCTCCGTGGGCCGACGGATCGCGCCGCGGCGGGTGTTCTTCGCGAGCTCGAGGCGCAGCGCCGCCGCCGTGCGCTCGGCGATGTCCGACTGGACGGCGAAGACGTCGTCCACCTCGCGGTTGTAGGAGTTCGCCCAGATGTGCTGCTGGTTCGACACGTCGATGAGCTGGAGGGTGATCCGGATCCGGTTGCCCGCCTTGCGCACGCTCCCCTCGAGGACGGTGTCGACGTTGAGCTCGGAGCCGATCTGGGCGATCGACTTCGGCTCCGACTTGTACGGGAGGACCGAGGTCCGGGCGATGACGTTGAGGCCCGGCACCTGGGAGAGGACGCTGATCAGCTCCTCGGTGAGCCCGTCCGCGAAGTAGCCGTCGGACGGGTCCGCGCTGATGTTCGCGAGCGGGAGCACGGCGAGGTGCCGCTCCGCGGCGTCCTCGACGGAGGGCCCCTCGAGCCGGCGCGGATCCCACGGCTGGACGAAGCGGTAGACGGAGAGGGGCAGGTGGATGTTCTTCAGCTGACGGTTCGGTAGCTTCGCGAGCGGGATCGGGACCTTGTTCCGGATCTGGTCGTAGACCTGCTGGGTCACGCAGATCCCCTCGGGCTCCGCGAGCGACTCGATCCGGGAGGCGATGTTCACCGCGTCGCCGAGCACGTCGCCGTTGCTCTCGACCACATCGCCGACGTGGATCCCGATGCGGATCCGGATCTTCCAGTCGTCGGCGGCGGCCGCGTTGTAGTCGTGCAGGGTGCGCTGGATCTCGATCGCGCAGTTGGCCGCGTCGAGCGCGCTGTCGAACTCGACGAGGAACGCGTCCCCGATCGTCTTCACCTCCCGCCCCCGGTGCTTCGCGAAGACCGGGCGCAGGAGGCGGTTGTGGCGGGCCAGCACCTCGAGCGCCGACCCCTCATCCGCCTGCGCCAGCGCCGAGTACCCGACCATGTCGGTGAACACGATCGCTGCGAGGTGCCGTGGGCTCGCCGCCATCATCCCCCGACGGGGTTCCGCGCTCTAAAGGACTCCCACCGGGGGGCTGGAACGGGCCCCTCGAACGCGCCCGGCGGCGCTCCGGACGCTCCCGTTTTCCGCGGTTTCGACGCGGGCCCCACCGCTTATCTGGACCGCGTCCCTGATCGGTCGATGGCGAAGATCCCCCCGATCGAGCAGACGTACTACTTCGCGGTCCCGCCGGCCCGGGTCTTTGCCGCGCTGACGCAGCCCCGGAAGTTGACGACCTGGTTCCTCGAGAAGGCCACGCTCACGCCGAAGAGCGGCGCCGCGTTCCAGTTCACGTGGCGCGGCGGGTTCACCATGAAAGGGAAGGTGGATGCGATCTCGGCTCCCCGCCGGCTCGAGCTCGAGTGGGTCGATCGATTCGACGGGGGCCGGACGTTCCAGACCAAGGTTCGATTCTCCCTGAGGAAGAAGGGGAAGGGGACGATCCTGACGGTGACGCACCGGGGGTTCAAGTCCGGCAAGCGCTGGGTGTGGCTGCACGGGGCGATCCAGTCCGGCTGGGCGTACTACCTCATGAACTTGCGATCGGTGCTCGAGCACGGCATCGATCTCCGCCACGAGTCGGACTCCCTGAACTAGGCGCCCTCGCGCCGAGCCGGCCCGTGCCGGCGAGGCGAAACGCGCCCGAAGCGCGGCCCTAGGCGAACTCGCCCTTCGGCCGGAGGAACTTCACGACGTACCCATCGGGGTCGTTGATCGTGAACGCCGTTCCGTAGGGCCACGCGCGCAGGCCGGATTCGATCGTCACCCGCGCCTTCTTCGCCTTCGCATAGACGCCCTCGACGTTCCGCAGCTCCACGTTCACGATCACGCCCGCTCCGAGCGGCGTGCTGACCCACTTCTCGTACTCCCGGTACCCGCCGCCGCCCTCCCCCGACCGGATCCGTCCGAGCGCGATCACGGCGCCGCCGATCCCGACGCCGGCGTAGCTGAGCTGGCCGTCCTCTCCCTTCCACCGCCAGCGGGTCGTGAACCCCAGCGAGCGGTAGAACCCGACCGATCGATCGACATCGTGGACGTTGAACATCACGCTGATCTCCGCTTTCATGGACCCGTCGCCCGCACGCTCCGGGGTCATATGTTGACCACCCCGACGCGATCCGGTCACCTCCGAGCCGACGGTGCGGCCGACGCTCGGCGCGAGTCCGGATCCCCGGTTCGCCCCCGACCGGACGTCGGGCCCCGGGGTGCCGGGGCGGGTCCGGTCAGAGGCCGAATCCGCCGGTCACCACGAGGTAGATCCCGACGATGACCAGGATGACCGCGAGGACGAGGAGGAGCCAGTGGATGATCCACGCGGCGATGAAGACGATGACCCCGACGATGATCAGGATGACGGCGAGCGGGAGCCCGAAGAAGCTCGACATGGTTTCCGGACCGACCGGGCGTCGGTGTCGGCTGCCTCAGTCGGATCGCGGTAGATAAGCCTGCCGAAGTCCGATCGCCGTGGGGGAGGATTCGCTCAGGACGCGACCGCGTAGACGAGCGCGCGCGGGGGGGACCACACGATCGACGCGACGCCCCCGGCACCGGCGAGGATGGCGCCGAGATAGAACCCGCCGAAACCGAAGAGGAGGCTCACGAGCGCGAGAACGAGCGCCAGGATCCCGTTCGCGAGGTGGTGGTACGGCTCCGAGTAGACGAGGAGCGCGGTGGCGAACAGGAAGACACCGACGAACAACTGACCGAGCTCAAGGAAGAGGATCGCTTCGAGCAGCACCAGCAGGCTCCCGAGCGCGATCAGGTAGAGGGCCGCCCGGGGACGGGGCTCGACGCGCGAGACGGAGACCGAGTAGATCGACCGCGACGGACCAGCGCTGCTCATCCGAAACTCCCGAGAACGGGAACCCGGCGCCGGTATTCAACCCTTGGTCGCCGGCCTCGAGTGGGCCCCGACCCCCCTGCGGGCTCGGTCGGAGCCGATCTTGCGCGATCCGCGCGCGGCCAGTTCCCGGGGCGCTCCCGAACTCGGGGTGCGGCCGGTTCTGACCCGAACTGCGTGCGACCCGGGTACCGATCGTCTGCCGCCTCGCTCGTTCGCTCACCGGCGCGACCACGCCTCGGCGCAATCCATATCAGGGTGGGACCGTGCCTCCGGCCTCGCCCATGGACGGACCACCTACCGACCCGTTGACGAGCCTCGAACGCCAGATCATCGATCACTATCACGTCCTGCGTCCGACCCGCGCCGCTTCCCTCGGCCTGCACGAGTACGACGGCCAGCTCCCGGACCTCTCCGCGGACGCCACCGATCGATGGGCGCGATCGGCACGCGAACGGCTGACCCAGCTCGCGGCGATCCGTGACTCCGAGCTCCCCGGGCCGCGCCGTCTCGATCGGCGCCTGCTGCAGCTGCTCCTGGACGGCGCGCTGTTCGACCTCGAGGACGCGCGCGAGCTCGATCGGAACCCGATGACCTACCTGTTCCAACCGGACCTCACCGACTACCTCGTCCGGAACTACGCTCCGGTCGCGGATCGCCTGGGGTCCGTGATCCAGATCCTGAACGCCGTGCCCTCCCTCCTGGAGGTCGCCCGGCACCGCCTCGAGCCGGTCCTTCCTCGACCGTTCGTCACGCTCTCGATCCAGATCGCTTCCGGGCTCCCCGATCTTTTCGCCGAGAGCTCGTCCCTCGCCGCGACCGAGTCGTCGTCCGTCCGCGCGGCCCTCGCCGACGCTCGGGCCGGGGCCGAAACGGCGGTCCGGGGCTTCGCGGACTGGTTGAAGGCCGAGCGCCTGCCGCGGGCCAACGACGACTTCGCGCTCGGCCGGGAGCGCTTCCAGCGCCTCCTCTGGGTGCGCGAGGGCCTCACGACCCCGGTGGAGGAAGTGCTTCGGCGAGGGCGGGCCGATCTCGCCCGGAACCAGGCACGACTCGCCGAGATCGCCCGGCGGGAGGCCGCCCCGGTGGGACAGCTGATCGCCCGGTTGAACGATCACCATCCCACGCCGGCCGAGCTCATCCCGCTCGCGCAACGGCTGACGGACGACGCCCGTGCGTTCGTCCGGGAGCGCGATCTGGCGACGATCCCCGAGCCCGAGGTCTGTCACGTCCGGGAGACGCCGGCGTGGGCCCGCGACCTGTGGACGGCCGCGCTCAGCCCGCCCGGGCCCTTCGAGAAGCCGGTCGACGGGATCTACTGGATCACGTCGGTCAACCCGGCCTGGACCGCGTCCCAGCAGGAGGAGTGGATGCGGACCTACAACTTCGCGATGCTGAAGAACACGACGATCCACGAGGTCTGGCCGGGCCACTACCTCCAGGCGCTCCACTTCCGCCGTACGGAGCAGTCCCTCGCGCGCCGGGTCTGGTGGTCGTACTCGTTCACGGAAGGCTGGGCCCACTACTGCGAGCAGGCCGCGCTCGAAGCCGGGTACGACGGGGGCTCCCTCGCGGCCGAGGTCACCCAGCTCAAGGACGCGCTCATCCGGGACGGGCGTCTCGTCGCGTCGATCGGGTTGCACACCCAGGGGATGTCGGTGGCCGCCGCCACCGAGATGCTCCGGACGGAGGCGCACCTCGAGCCGATCCACGCCGAGCGCGAGGCGATCCGCGGAACGTACAACCCCGAATACTTCTGCTACACGCTCGGGAAGCTCGAGATCCTCGAGGTCCGGGCGAGGCACCTCGCCGGCCGGTACCATTCCTCGCTCAAGGAATTCCACGACACGTTGCTCGGCTTCGGGGCCCCACCGATCGGCTACCTCGAAGCGCTGGTCGCGGGTCGCCCGGTGGCGTGAGACGACCCTCGGAGAGGACTCCGACGGGCGTCGTCGCGAGGGTCGGCGGACCTGCCCGAGGGCGGTCGCCCGACGACCCCCGCCGACGCGAACCTAGGCGGCGCGGATCCGGCGCGCGATCGCCGTGATCGCGGCGACCGATCGGTCGACGTCCGCCTCGGTGGTCGCCCAGGAGCTCACGCTGATCCGCAGGGCCGCCGTGCCCTGCCATACGGTCCCACCGCACCAGCACGTTCCGTCCCGTTGCACCTCGGAGATCACGCGCCGGGTCGTCGCCTCGTCGCCGAACGCGACCAGGACCTGGTTCAGGACCACGTCGTTGAGGATCCGGAACCCGGCCGCGCCGAGGCCGTCCGCAAAGCGGGCGGCGAGCCGGCAGCACCGTTCGACGAGGTCGGCGACGCCCGAGCGTCCCAGATGGCGGAGGGCCGCCCACGCGTCGACCCCCCGCGCGCTGCGCGACATCTCGGGCGTGAACTCCATGGGCTCCCCGGCGTCGCTCGAGGGCAGGTAGGCCGACGCCCCCGAGGACATCGCGGACCTCAGGGCCTCTCCGTGACGGACGAGGACGACGCCGCTGTCGTAGGGGACGTTCAGCCACTTGTGGCAGTCGAGCGCCCAGGAATCCGCCGCATCGATCCCGTCCGCGAGCACCCGTCGCGCCGGCGCCGCGCGCGCCCACAGCCCGAAGGCGCCGTCGACGTGGACCCA
>JASHYU010000200.1 GCA_030042855.1 Thermoplasmata archaeon | reverse complement strand
GGCGCGCTCGGAGGCGACGGAGCGGCGGCGGGCGGTGGGGGCGGGGCGGGCGGCGGAGGCACTGGGGCCGGGGGCTCGGCCGGGGGCGCGGTGGGCGATGGCGAAGCGTGCGGGGCGGGGGAATCGTCGCTCGACGTCGCGTCGTCCTTCTCGCGCCGTCGCCGAAAGAGGAGCATTCGGCCCCCCACTGGCCGCGGTGGTTTGACTCCTTCGGGTCGCGCTAGATTTTTCGGCGCGGACCCGTTCCCCCCGGCATGTCCCCCTCGACGTCGGATCGCTTGCGCCACCTCAACCTGACCCTTCCGCCCCCGCCCGAGGCGAAGGGGGCCTACTCGCCGGTCGTCGTGTCGGACCGACGCGCGTGGGTCTCGGGGCAGATCGTGACCGAGGGCGGCGAGGTGGTGCATCCGGGGCGGGTCGACGGCGAAGTCGGCGCGGACGTCGCGAAGGATCTCGCTCGCCGTGCCAGCCTACAGGCCGTCAGCGCCCTCACCGCCCGGCTCGGAACGATCGATCGGGTGCACCGGATCGAGCGCGTCACGGTCTACGTCGCTTCCTCGCCGGGGTTCTTCCGGCAGCACGAGGTCGCGAACGGCGCCACGGAGGTCCTGATCGAGATCTGGGGGAACGACGGCCGCCCGGCGCGAGCGGCGGTCGGCGTCGCGGCCCTGCCCCTCAATGCCCCCGTCGAGGTCGAGCTCGTCGCCGGGCTCTACTAGGCTCCCGTGGAATCGACGCGCTGGCCCGGGGTGTACCGCGAGGGGCGGGACCTCTTCACGGTCAATCTGACCCCGGGCGTCCGGGTCTACGGGGAGACGCTCCGAGCGGTCGGAGGCGTCGAGTACCGATCCTGGGACCCGTTCCGCTCGAAGCTCGCGGCGCTCCTGGCGCGGGGCGGGGAGCTCCCGCTCCCCGCGCCGGTCCGAAGCGTCCTCTACCTCGGCGGAGCCCACGGCACGACGGTGAGCCACGTCTCTGATCTCTTCCCCGAGGCGGCGATCTTCGTCGTCGAGAAGAGCCCTACCGCGTTCGCGCCCCTGCTGGCGCTCTCCCGCCGGAGGAGGAACCTCTTCCCGATGCTCGCCGACGCGCAGTTGCCCGAGCGCTACCAGGCCGACGTCGGGACGGTCGATCTCGTGTACCAGGACATCGCCCAGCGCAACCAGGCCGCGATCTTCGGGGAGAACGCGCGCGCCACCCTCGCCGAGGACGGGCTGGGGATCCTCATGCTCAAGATCCGGTCCGTGACCCAGGCCCGGCCGGTCGCGGCCATCGTCCAGGAGGCCCGGGCGCGCCTCGAGGACGACGGGTTCCGCGTCCGCGCCGAGACCGCGCTCGCCCCGTTCTCCCGGGATCACGTGGCCTTCCTCCTCCACCCGGAGGACTCACCTTCCACCGCCCGCCGGGCGATGTGACCGCATCTGGCCCGTCCCCGTGGGCACCGGCCGGGTGGTCGCATGCGACGCGGGCGGTCGAGCACGAGGGTACGGTGGCGAAGGGGAGCGGACATCGCGATCGTGCTGGTCGTACTGGTGAGCGGCGGCGCGCTCGTCGCGCGCGGAGCGGGCGCCGCGGCCCGCGCCCCGACCGGGACCCCGGCCCCGACGGACCCGATCTCCCCCTCGCTCGTCGTGAACTCCTCGGGCCCCACCGTGCCCGCCGGATCGAGCGCGGTCGTCTCCGCGGGCTGGGAAGGAATTCCGAGCGGTTGCGCCGCCACGCCGCTCTGGTTCCGCTGGTCCCTCCCGGCCGGGGCGGACGAGGGCACCCTCGGCCCCTCCGAGGGCCCGAACGTGACCTTCACCGCGATCACGGCGCTCGGCGGACCGGTGACGGTGGCAGCGAGCTCGGGGCTCGAGCTCGAGTGCAACGCGAGCGCCCGCATCGCGACCGCGAACGCGTCCACGGGGCTCTTCGTCGACGCGCCGCCGGTGCTGGAAGGGCTGACCGTCGGACCGAATCCCATCGTCCCGGGCGATGAGGTCAATCTCAGCGCCACCGTCGCGAACGGCGAGCCGCCGTTCGCGATCGAGGTCGCCTGGGGCGACGGCAGCTCCTCCGCGCTCGAGGTCGCGCACCCCGGCGCGATCTCGATCGCCCACCGCTACCCCGCGGGGACGTTCACCCCCTCGGTGCGACTGACCGACCGCGCGGGAAGCACCGTCGCGGCGACGGTCGACGAGGCGATCTCGGCGAGCGCGGGGGCGGCGCTCGCGATCGACGCGCCCGACGCCCCGGCGGGGGTGCCGGTGGAGTTCGAGGGAATCCTGGACCGTCCACCGGCCGACTTCACGTCGGAGGCGTTCTGCGACGGTCAACCCGCGGCCGGACAGTGGAGCCCGGACGGAGGGGCGGACGAGGACCGGTTCACGTGCGTCTTCGCCGGCGCGGGCGTGGACGACGTCGACCTGACCGTGTTCCCGCTCGACGGAGAGGGGACGCCCGTCGGAGCGCAGCTCGCCGAGCCGGTCGTCGCCCCACTGGAGGTCAACCTCTCGGCCCCCGCGGGCCCACTCGAGGTCGGACAACCCAGTTCCGCGGGCCTCTGGATCGCCGGCGGCGCGCCCCCGGTCGTCGTGAACTGGGCGCTCGGGAGCACCGCCGCCGGCGACGAGGTCGTCGTCCCGTCCGACGGGAGCGTCGGGCTCCCGATCGTTCCGGACGCGCCCGGCAACGAGTCGGTCGTCGTGCGGACGGGCGACCCGGCGGTGGGAGGCGGCGCGGCCGAGTCGCTCGAGATCAACGTCTCGGAGGCGCTCGCGGGACGTCTCTCGACCAACGGCTCGCTCGCGCCCGACGGGGAGCTCGTCTCGATCTTCGGGAACGTGACCGGCGGGGTGCCCCCGTTCTCCTGGTGGCTCGTCCCGGCGACGGGCGCGGCCGGCCCGCCCGGCGCGATGGGAGGGCTCTCCTCCGATGGTCCGTTCTCCTGGCAGGGGCTCTACGCGCTCGAGGGAACCTCGGACGTCGAGGTCGCGATCGCGGACGTCGTCGGCGCCGTCTGGTCCGGAACGGTGGCCGTGCCGCTCGTGCCGCCGCTCGAGGTGGGCGTCGAAGCGGCGGGCACGTCGAACGCCTCGGGCCGGTTCGTCGAGCTGAACGTCGCGATCGAGGGGGGACTGCCCCCGTTCGACCTCGAGGTGAACGCCTCGGGCAACGCGACGTGGAACGCGACGGCCGCCGCGGACGGCCTCGCCGCCCTGAGCTTCGCCTGCAACGAGACGGGAGCCCTCGACCTCCGGATCACGGTCGAGGATCTCCTCGGAGCCACGGCCGTCGACGAACGGACGGTCGAACTCCCCGGGCCGGACAACGCGACCGGTCCCCCCGCCTCGTCGTCGGGCGGATCGCCCCCGTCGGGCTCCTCCGGAATCCGTCCGGTGAGCGCCGAGGACGGGTACCTCGTCACGGCGGTCGCCGTCCTGCTGCTGGTCGCCGCCTTCCTGGCCGCGTGGGTACGCCGACGCCGGCGCACCGGCGAGCGTCCGTCCGCGCCCCGGCCGGATCCCGCGGCCGTCATCCGGGGCATCGTCGAGCCCGCGGAGGGGGCGGAGCGGGCGACCGTCGAGCTCCTGGCCGAGGAGGCGGGGGTTCCCGCCGAGGAGGTCCGGGCCACGATCGACCGGCTGATCGCCGACGGGTCGCTCCGTTCGGAGACCGGCTCCGACGGGGAGGAGGTGCTCGCATGGTCGGATCCGGACTGATCCCGGGACGCGGCGCTGGCCGACCCCACGGCGTGCTCGTCGCGATCGCGCTATCGCTCTGCCTGTTCGCTCCGGCGCTCGGGCCTCTGGCCCCCGCCCGGGTCGCCGCGTCTGCCGGAGCAAGCGCCCCGCCGTCCGGTGCGGTCGCGAACTTCACGGCGTCGATCAATCGGCTGGTCGAACTCGTCGCGTTCGCCGGCAGCGGCCTGCTCGCGCTGGTCTGGGCCCGCGTCGCCCTGAGCTGGTTCTCGAACGACCTCGCGAAGAAGGTGCAGGCGAAGGACCGCGCCCGCGACGCGCTGATCGGCACGCTGCTGTTCGTGGCCGCGATCACGGGCCTGTTCTGGGGCCTCGCCCAGTGGGTGCTCTCCGGCACGTGAGCGTTCGCGGGGAGGGCGGATGCTCGCGATCGATTGGAACTCGGTCATCCAGCAGATCCTCTACTCGCTCTTCGCGGTCGTCACCGGGATCGTCTCGGCGATCATCGGTCCCACGTACGACAACCTGCTCGTGCCCGAGCTCCGGCCGGCGGCACTATTCCCGTCCCTCACGGCCGCGGACCCCGGACCGACGAACTTCCTCGCGCCGGCCGCTCACTTTTCCACGTTTCTCCTGGTAAACGTCGTCGACCCCGCGGTGACGCTCGTCGCCCTGGGCGTCGCCCTCCTCTACTTTGCGAGGGTCTGGGTCGCCCGCTGGGCGTCCCAGTTCGACGGGCTGCTCCCTCGCCTGATCGTGGCGGTCGTCGCCGCGAACTTCACGGTCCCGATCGCGGGCGGGATCCTCGCGGTCTCGGCGGGGCTCTATCCGGTCATCGCGGGCTGGGACGGCGGCGCCTGGCAGGACTGGACCCACCTCGCCGGCTGGGGCCAGATCCAGTACTCCTGGGACAACGGGGCGCTGGCCTTCGTCCTCTCCCTGGCCGAGTTCGCCCTCGTCTTCGGGCTCGTGCTCGCGGTCGGGATCCGCGACGCCCTGCTCGCGGTGCTCCTCGTCCTCTTGCCGCTCTTCACGCTCCTGTGGCCGCTCCGGCCGCTCTCGAACCTCGCCCGGAGGGCCTGGCTGCTGTTCCTCGAGCTCGCGTTCCTGCCCTGCGTGCTGGTCGTACCGCTCGAACTGGCGGTGGGGAGCCCGACCCCGGTCCTGCTCGTCGGCTACCTCGCCGCCGCGGTCGGTTCCCCCTACCTCCTGTCGGTCGCCGGGACGCATCTCGCCGGCGTCGGCTTCGGGAGCGCCGGAGGGACCGTCCAAGCCGGCGCGCAACGGGGGCTCGGCGCCGCACCGGCCGCGGTCGCCGCGCCCGTGGGGCCGATCGCGAGCGCGTCGGGCGTCTCGGACGCGGGCGGGCGGGCGATCGCCGGCGCGACCCGCACCGCGGGCCGGACGCCGGCGCCCGCGGCGGCCCCGCTCGTCGCGGCCGAGCTGGTGGGGCACGGCGCCGCCCACCTAGTCCGGCATGTTCGATCGAACTCGCCGGCCGATCGACCGCCGACGCGCCTCCCGCCGATCCGTGGACGGGGGTCCGGATGAGATGCCCGAACCCACGGGCGAGGGGCCCGTCGTGCACTTGCCCGAGCGGATCGACCGGCGGGCGCGGCTCGGCCCG
>JASHYU010000199.1 GCA_030042855.1 Thermoplasmata archaeon | reverse complement strand
CTGAGGGAGTTCGTCTAGTGTATCTAGACGGAAAGCTGCCGGGGCCAGGATTCGAACCTGGGAACTCCTGCGAGAGCAGATCTTGAGTCTGCCGCCTTTGGCCGCTCGGCCACCCCGGCTCGACTGAGGCGAGGAGTCGATGAGGGTTATTCCTCTTCCGACTCCTCGTCAGAGCCGGTCTCGGCCGCTTCTTCGAGCGCGCCCGTGAGCGCCTCGTCCTTTCTCGGAACCGGGGACGGCGAGGTCCACGGGGCCGTGGCGCCGGGCGGGAAGGTCTCCTTGAACCCGAGCCTCCGCGTGGCGCCACACCGAAGGCACGTCCGCACCCGGCGATGTCCGCGCAGGCGCGTGCGGACGCTGCGGCCTTCGAGCCAGAACGACGAGCACCCCCGGCAGTAGAGGTCGCGGTACGCGGTCGGTACTCGGACATTGTAGCGCATCCCGATCCGGCGCGCGAGCCGCACGTAGCGATCGGCGAGCGCGAACTCACCCCCCGCCGCCGCGCGCTCCGCCAGCGCGAACAGGTCGGAGACCCGGGTTCGGGCGATGCGCACCATCGCACCGGTGCGCCGACCCCGGCGGCCCCCCGGCGTCATGACTGCGGCTGCTGGCACACCGGGCAGTACGCCGCGGCGCGGGCGATGATCGTCCGACAGTGGACGCAGTACTTCCCGCTCGGGGGCGGGGGGATCGGACCCGAAATGCCCGGAGGTGGAGCGCCGGTCGGACCCGAGACGGGCACGACGTATGGGGGCGCGGGAAGGCCGGGCGGGTAGGGGGCGGGCTGGGCCGCGGGGATCGGCGCCGGAGGTGGCGGGCCCGACGAGGGAGCGGCGGTGCCGAGCGGTACTCCTGGGGTGAGCGGGGGCGCGCCGGTTCCGACTCCGGTCTGCGGAAGGGTGTAGCCGCACTTCGCGCAGAACAAGGCCCCGTCGGACGCGAGCTCCCCGCAGTGGAGGCAGACCGGCATGTCGGGGGAGAAGCTTAATGCGGTATATCACCGTCTGGTACGATGGTGGCACGTCGATCGGTTGGACTCGTCACTCGGGACCCGTCGCTCTACCATGAGCTCGCGGGATTTCTCCGGGAACGACGTTGGCCGACCGTGAGCCTTTTCCCGGGCCACCGGATTCCCGACACCGTCGCGGTCGTCCTCACCTCGCCCGAGGAGGCGTACCTGATCTCGCATCCCAACGTGATCGCGGTGTCCGAGGGGATCGACCGTCGAGCGCTCGGAGCCGCGGTCGCGCACTCGCTCGGCCCGACCTCGGCCGAGGAGGAGATCATCGTCGGCATCGACCCCGGCCCCCGGCCGGGGTACGCGGTGCTCGCCGGACCGGTCGTGATCGGCCAGGGGAACCTCGACTCGCCGGAGGCGGCGGGGCCGTTCGCGGTGCATCTGCGCCATCGGTTCGCGACGCGCCACCTGCTCTTCCGCGTCGGGAGCGGCGACCCCCCGACCCGGAACCGGATCGTGCGCGCCCTCCTCGCCCACCAGCGATCGGTGGAGCTCGTGGACGAGCAGGGCACGACCCCCCGAGGACGCCGACGGCCGCGAGACGCGGCGGCGGCCGGCGTCATCGCCCGTACGCGGGGCCATCCCGTGCGCGAGCGGATCCCGGACCGCTTCACCCCCGGTGAGATCTCGAACCTCCAGCGGCTCAGCCGCGAGGGCAGCAACGGTCGGGTGACGATCTCCCGTTCCTCGGCGCACCGGGTGCTCCTCGGCGAGATCACGCTCGCGGAAGCGGTCGACGAGACGATCGAGCGCAATCCGTCGTCCCGGAGCCCCCGCCCCGCCTCGACCCCGCGCGAACCCCTTTAATCGCGGCGGCGGTCGCGCTCCCCGTGACGCTCCCGGACGGCGTGAAGGATCGCGTGCGCCGCGCCGCGCTCGAGAACGCGGTCGCCCACTCGGGAACCGCCGAGGTGGGCCCGGTCGTCTCCCGCCTGCTCGCGGCGGACCCCGCGCTCCGGGGCCGGGCGGAGGAAGTGCGCGCGTTCGCCTCCGAGGTCGTCGCCGACCTTGAGCGCCGGCCGATGCCCGAGCTCGAGGAGGAGCTCGATCGACTCGGGGGTCCCGAGCGAGGACCGGCCAAGCCCGCCCGGGAGGAAGGCGCCGTCTTCCCGGAGCTCCCCGGGGCGGTCCCGGGCGCGGTCGTCCTGCGGATGGCCCCGTTCCCGAGCGGGGGGCTGCACATCGGCAGCGGCCGGATGCTCTTTGTCAACCAATACTACCGGGAGCGGTACCGGGGGCGTCTCCTGCTCGTCTTCGACGACACGGTGGGCTCGGAGGCGAAGCGCGTCGAGCCGGAGTTCTTCGACCTCATCCTCGGCGACCTCGCGCTCGCGGGCGTCCGCCCCGACCAGGTGCTCTACAAGTCGGATCGCATCCCCCACCACTACCCGTGGGCGGTGCGCGTCATCGACAAGGGCGGCGCGTACGTGTGCCGCTGCGCGCCCGAGGTGCTCCGCGAGAACCGCCGGCTCGGCCGCGCCTGTCCCGAGCGCGACCAGACCCCCGCGGAGACCCTCACCGAGTGGGAGAGGATGCTCGGCAACGCCTACGCCCCCGGCGAGGCGGTCCTCCGCCTGCGCACGAACCTCGCGGACCCCGACCCGGCGTTCCGCGACCGGGTGCTCTTCCGGATCAGCGACCTCGACCACCCGCGGGTCGGTCACAAGTACCGGGTCTGGCCGCTGCTCGAGTTCTCCTGGGCGGTCGACGACGTCGAGCTCGGCGTGACCCACGTGCTGCGCGGCAAGGACCTCGTGATGGAGGACCGCATGCAGCGGTTCATCTGGGAACTCCTCGGGATCCACGGACCCCCGTTCCTCCACTGGGGGATCCTGCGGATCCGCGAGGCGAAGGTCGCGAAGAGCAAGTCCTACGCCGAGGTGAAGTCCGGGGTCTACGACGGCTGGGCCGACCCCCGGACCTGGTCGCTCCGTTCGCTCGACCGGCGCGGGATCTCGATGGACGCCCTGCGCGCGTTCACGTTGTCGTTCGGCCTCTCGCTCGCGGACATCGAGGTGCCGGCGGAGACGCTCTACGCCGAGAACCGCCAGCGGATCGACGCCACGACGGTGCGACGGGCGTTCGTCGCCGAGCCGGTGCGACTCTCCGTCGAGGGGTACCCGTTCGACCTCTCCGAGGTGACGCTCGCGAACCATCCGGACCGCCCCGAGATGGGTTCGCGCACCGTCCGGGCGGGGCCGGAGTTCTACCTCGCCCACCGGGACCTCGCGGCCCACGCCGGGGAGGAGATCCGGCTCAAGGACCTCGCGAA
Organism: Thermoplasmata archaeon; assembly: GCA_030042855.1. The sequence goes on along the minus strand of JASHYU010000199.1, from coordinate 9,984 downwards.
CATCCGGCTGCCGGACGTGCTCCCCGCCCCCGGCGGGACGGTCGCCGCCACCTTCACGAGCCGCCCGAATCAGCGGCTGCCGCGGCTCCAGTGGGTGGGCGTGCCGGGCGCCGTACCGGTCGACCTGCTCGGGATCGACGGGGCGCACACGACCGGCCTCGCGGAGGAGGCGCTCGCCCGGGCCGAGCCCGGCACGATCGTCCAGTTCGAGCGCGTCGGGTTCGTCCGCCTCGAGACGGACTGGGCCCCGGGCTCGACCCCGCTCCGGGTCGTCTTCGGCCATCCCTGACGGAGGAAGCCAAGGTTTACCACCCCGGCTCCCTCTCCCTCCCGTGGGACGATGAAGTTCCTCCACACCTCGATCACCGTCGGCCGCATGGACGAGAGCCTCGCCTTCTACACCGAGGTGCTCGGCCTCGAGTTCGAGCGGCGGCGGACCATCCCGGAGAATCACGCGGAGATCGCCTTCGTCCGGGACCCGGCGAGCGGCGCGCGGATCGAACTGACGCACTGGGACGGGAAGGACGCGCCCGAGGCCGGCGAGCAGCTCGACCACCTCGCGTTCGAGGTGCCCGAGCTCGACCGGTTGCTCCTCAAGCTCCGCGCGAAGAACGTCCGCGTGGCGAAGGAGCCGTTCCGGTTGTCGGGCGGCACCTCGCGCATCGCGTTCATCCTCGACCCGAACGACATCTGGATCGAGCTCATCGAGCGGGCGCCGGGGCCCGCCTCGGCGTAGGTCCGTGGCGACCGCGCCGGCCGCCCGCCCGATCGACGAGCACGCGCGGCCGCTCTTCGCCGTCTTCGGCGCGACGTTCTTCGTGCGGTTCGCCTTCGGCATCACGATCGCCGTCTTCGCGAGCTACATCCTGATGCGCTCGACGAACCTCGGGCAGTCGGACGTCGGCGAGGCGGGGTTCGTCAGCGCGATGGCCTCGGTCGGCGAGTTCTCGACGGTCCTGCTCTCTGGCGCGGCGGCGGACCGGTTCGGCCGCTTCCCGGTCCTCTTCGCCGGCATGGCCAGCGCGGCGGTCCTCCTCGCCGTCGTGGCGACGACCCGCTCGCCGTTCGCCCTCGCCGCGCTCAACTTCCTCTTCGGCATCGCGAGCGGGGCGATCCTGGCCCCGAGCCTCGCGATCGTCGCCTCGCGCTCCCGGTCGGACGAGGTCGGGTTCGAGATGGGCCGGTTCGACGCGATGAACCTCTTCGGGTGGATCTCGGGGTTCGCGTTCGGCTTCGGCATCTTGGGCGTGCTTCCGAACCGGTCGCTCGGCGAGGTCTTCTGGGTCGGGTCGGCGTCGCTCGCCCTCGGGCTCCTCTTCGCCTACCTCCTCACGCGCGGGCTCTCCCCGCGCGCGCCGGCCCGCGCGTTCTCGTTCGCCGCCGTGGTCCGCCCCGCGTTCCGCCGGAGCGTGCTCCTCGTCACGCTGCCCTGGCTCGTGATCTACATGCTGATCGGCACGGCGCTCGTCTTCCTCGCGACGTCGGCGACGGGGATCGGGATCTCGCCGGTCTACCTCGCGATCGGGATCGGCGCCGGGGGCGCGGTGCTCGTCGTGAGCCAGCCGCTCTTCGGCCGCCTCTCGGATCGCGTCGGCCGCATGCGGATGATGTCCGTGGGCGCAACCGGTTTCGTCTCGGTGATGCTGTTCGCCTCGCTGCTCGTCGACTACGGACCCCGGGTCCCGCTCCTGGCGGGGATCGGCGTGAGCGTCGTCGTGGCGCTCGCCTACGGACCCGCCGCGCTCGCCGCGCTCGCCGAACTCTCGAGCGAGGTCGGTCGCGCCACGACGATGGCGATCTACTCGCTGACCATCTCGCTCGGGATGCTCCTCGGCCTGCTCGCGTCGACGGGGCTCTACGACCTCCTCGGCCGCCCGGGCCTCTACCTCTTCTTCGGCACGGTCGCGGTGGCGCTCGTGCTCCTCACGGTCGCCCGGTACCGCGAGCTCGCGACCGTGGCCGTCGCGGCGGTCACGACTCCGGCTCGATGACGATGTGCCGCAGCACCGGGTAGGAGACCTTCAGCGACGTCGTGATCTCGTCGATCGCGCGCTCGATCTGATCGGTCGTGAGATCGTCGTGGAAATTGATCCGCAGCGCGAGGAGGGCGTCGTCCGGACCGAGGAGCATCGACTGGAGGCTGCGCACGCGCCCGACGCGCGGATCGCGCTCGATCACGCCGAGCAGGGCCCGCGCGACCTGGGGGTCGAGCGCGCGCCCGATCAGGTACTCGCGGCTCTCCGCGGTGAGGAGAAAGCCGGTGCCGACGAGGAGGATCCCCTCGACCGCGGCGGTGACGCCGTCGATCCAGTAGTCCGACGTCCGGTAGACCACGAGCAGCCCCCCGAACGCGACGACGCAGCCGACGATCGTCACGAGGTCCTGGTAGAAGATCGACTTCAACCCCTGGTTCGCGGACTCGAGGAGCGCTTGCAGGGTCTGGCGGGAGACCCGGAGCTCCCGGAGCGTGATCCAGATCCCGCCGAGGCTGACCGCGAGCGACGCCGCGATGACCACGAGGCCGTCCTCCACGTGGTGGATCGGCGCGGGGCTGATCGCCTGTTCGAACCCGGTGACGAGCGCGACGATCCCCGCGATCGTGAACGTCACCAGGATCGAGACGAACGCCCAGAAGAACCGCTCCTTCCCCCGACCGAACGGATAGACGTAGCTCGCGGGTCGGCGGGAGACGTGGAGACCCCAGAGGAGGAGGCCGCTCCCGACCAGGTCGGTGACCGTGTAGATCGCCTGCGCGAGGACCGTCCGGCTGCCCGAGACGATCGCCACCGCCAGGTTCGCGACGAACAGGCCGGCGTTGAGCACGAGCGTCGCGACGATGATCACCTGGGCCCGCATCGGGGTTCCGAATCCTACGAGGGGGGGAGGTCCACGGGTCTCCGGGGGGATAAAGTCGCTCGCCCTTCCGGAGGGTGGCCCGCTCGCCCCGAACGAAGCGTTAAATCGCACCCATCGGTGCCGCGGCCGAGGTCCGATCGCCCGTGCCGCGCTATCCGCGTCCCGCCCTCAGCCGGCTGGGTCTCTCGCCGGGCAAGGTGACGCGCCTCAAGCACCTCCTCTACGACCACGGGCCGGGCGGGGGGACGCTCCTCGTGCTGCCGATCGACCAGGGGCTCGAGCACGGCCCGGTCGACTTCTTCGCGAACCCGGCCTCGCTCGATCCCCAGTACCAGTACGAGCTCGCGCGCGACGGCAAGTTCAGCGCGATCGCGCTCCACATCGGTCTCGCCGAGAAGTACTACGCCGAGTTCGCGGGCGAGGTCCCGCTCATCCTCAAGATCAACGGGAAGACCGGGATCCCGTCCGACGCCCAAGCGTTCAGCGGGCTGACCGGGAGCGTGGAGGATGCGGTGCGCCTCGGCGCGGACGCCGTGGGCTACCCCCTGTACGTCGGCTCGCCGGCCCAGGACCGCGACTTCCTCCAGTTCCAGGAGGTCCGGGCGGAGGCGGACCGCTTCGGGATGCCAGTGATCGTCTGGGCGTACCCCCGGGGCGAAGCCGTCGCGAAGAAGGGCGGCCGGGAGAGCCTCTACGCCGTCGACTACGCCGCGCGCGTCGCGCTCGAGCTCGGCGCGGACATCGTGAAGCTGAACTACCCGGTCCCGTCCGACAAGGATGCCGATAGCCCGGCCCCCTACCCCACGCTGCGCCTCTCGCACGACGCGGCGTTCCGCAAGGTCGTGGAGAGCGCCGGACGGGCCCTCGTGCTCGTTTCGGGCGGGGAGAAGGTCGACGACACCGACCTGCTCGCGAAGGTCCGCTCCTCCCTGGACGCCGGGGCGACCGGCATCATCTTCGGGCGGAACCTCTGGCAGCGGCCGAGGGAGGAGGCGCTCCGCCTCACGCGCGAGCTGCATGCGATCTTCCGCGAGTACGCCCAGCCCGCGGCGTAAGCCGGCGATCCGTCGCTGGGTCCGGGTCGTCGGGGACGACCACCCCCGAGCGTGCACCGGCCGCCGGCTCCTGCGACTCGGACTGGCGCGGTCCGCGCCGGCGAACGCGGGCGAGGCGTGGGTCCCGCTCGTGCTCGATCCGTACGCGGTCGATGCCCTGTCGCGCGCCGACCTCGCCACGGCCGAGCGGAGCGGCATCCTGGCCGTCGATTGTTCCTGGAACCGGCTGAGCGCGTCGGGCCGCCTCCCGCCGGTCCTCCCGCGCGGTCGCGCGGTGCGCCGACGTCTCCCGTTCCTCGTCGCCGGCAATCCGCAGCATTACGGGCGGGTCGGCGAGCTGAACACCGTCGAGGCCCTCGGCGCGGCACTGTACCTGCTCGGTCGTCCGGCCGAGGCCGTCGATCTCCTCGCGGGATTCGCGGGAGGCCCCGCGTTCCTTGCGATCAATCACGACCGACTGGATCGTTTCTCCCGGGCCGTCGACGCCGAGGAGACCCGACGCCTGGAACGCGATCTGTTCGGAACGCCCTAGACCCGACGCCGGTCCTTCCCGAGGGGCCGCAGGAGGTACCTCAGGGCGCCGGGTAGGTGCGGCCCTCGGTCGGGAGGTGGCGCAGCTGGAGCTCCGCGACCGAGGTCAGCCGCGTGTCGAGCGGCACGAGCGCGACGACCACCCCGCCGTAGGTCTCGTAGAGGCGCGTCGTGTGGAGCGTGAGGCAACGCCCGGCGTAGAGGGGACGCCCGCAGAGATCGGGATCGTGGCCGCGCAACAGGATCGAGAGCCCGCTCGTCTCGAGGAAGCGGTCCAGGTCCCGGGCGCCCCACACCGGGGCGCCGCCGCGACGCGATCGGGCGAGGTCGCATTCGGCCCAGACGACCTCGCACAGCCCCTCGACATCGAGGTGCCGGAACGTCTCCGTCCAGCGGGAATCGAGACGGCGGGGGAAGCCGGCATGCGCGAGGTAGACCCCGCTCGGGGTCGTCGCGGCGAGCGGGCCGCGCTCGAGGAGGCCGACGAGACGGTCGTAGCGCGCCGCGTCGGGGCCCCAGAGCGCGTCGACCTCCTCGGGCAGCGTGTGGGGCAACGCCGGGACGGTGCGGACGGTCTCGTGGTTCCCCTGGAGGAGGAGGACCCGTTCGGGGAACCTCGCCGCGAGCGAGAGCAGGTAGAACGCGTTCGCGACCGAACCCTCGGGACAGTCGTCGATCGCCCGATCGACGTAGTCGCCCAGCCCGATGAGGAGGGACCGCCCCTCCGGGGCACCGGAGAGCGCGACGGCCGTCTCGGTCGACCTCCAGTCTCCGTGGGTGTCGCCGAAGACGACCGCGCGTTCGGCCCGTCCGACGGGGATCTCCACGAGCGGCGGGTGCACCGGTACCGCGCGCTCGAGGTGGTCGAGGAGCGCGTCGGCGTCCTCGGGCGAGAGCTCGAGGACGTCGGACGGGGACACGGGAAGATCGCGCATCGGGCTCGCGGGGTCAACGGGGCCGCCGGAGTGCGGGGGGCCGGAGATCCCGGCGGCCGGTCGATCGGGCCGGCCCGCCTTTTGAACCGGCGCATGCCCTAGGCAACAGGGTCCTAAGCCCTGCCTCGCTGGCCCGCGTCCCGATTCGGGAGCGTTTGGCCGAGCTGGAGCACCCCCGCACAGGAAGAGTGAGCCCGCGCGCGAAGTAGCCCCGGCAGGAGCTCCGGCCGGGGGGGTCGCACGCCCCCGCGGCGTTCGAACCTGCGTCGCGAGATCCAGAGTCTCGCATGATTGGCCACTACACCACGGGGCTACGGCGAAGTCAGCGTCGGGGCGCTGATAAATGTTGCCGCGCGGCGGTCGCGCTGGGGCGCCCGGCGGCGGTTCGACCACTCCGCACAAATAGGAACGCAGGGTCACCGCGCGATTCCTGCCACCGGGAGGGGACGATGGCTGAACGGAGCCCGACGGCATCCGACGGAGCGAGCGGCCCGGCGGCGCCCCCGGCGGGAGAGTCCGCGCCCCGCGTGCGACCCGTCGGCCGGATGCCATCCGCCGGCCGCTCGCTCGCGATCTACGCGGCGGTCCCGACGCTCGCGTTCGTCTTGCTCGCGGCGACCTCGGCCTTCTCGTTCTCCTCGATCGCGGGCTACCTTCCGACCGCGGCCGTCGATGTCTCCTACTCGTTCCTGCGCATGCTCGCCGCCTACTCCCTCTCGCTCGCCTTCTCGCTCGCGTACGGGTACTACGCAGCGACGCACCGCGGCGGCGAGCGCGTGATGATCCCGGTGCTCGACATCCTCCAGTCGATCCCGATCCTCGGGTTCTTCCCGTTCGCGGTCGTGATCCTCGCCGAGGCGACCCCGGGAAGCTTCCTCGGGCCGAACCTCGCCTCCGTCTTCCTCATCTTCACGTCGATGGCCTGGAACATGGTCTTCGGCGTCTACGAGTCGCTCAAGACGCTTCCGAGCGACCTCAAGGAAGCCGCCGACACCTTCGGGCTCCGCGGCTGGCTCCTCTTCCGGCGCGTCCTGTATCCCGCGTGCGTCAACCGCCTCGTCTACAACTCGGTCCTCTCCTGGACGGCGGGCTGGTTCTTCCTGGTCGAGGCGGAGATCTTCACGACGAACACCTCGAACGCGCTGAAGGGCATCGGGAGCTACCTCTCGTTCGCCGCGAGCGCCTCCAACGCGCCGAAGTTCCTCGCGGGGGTCATCGTGCTCGTGATCGTGATCGCGCTCCTCGACTTCGCCGTCTGGCGTCCCCTCGGTCGCTGGGCCGAGCGGTTCCGCTACGACACCGCCCCGTCGGGCGAGGCAGAGGCCTCGGCGCCCGAGCGCGACGCGGCCGGACGGTTCCGCCGGGCCCGGGTCTACGTCACGCAGCGCGTGCGCACGGGCGTGAGCTACGTCACGACCCCGCTCGTGCAGCTGGCCGCATTCACCGTGCGCCCCGGCCGCACTCCGAGCCCGCGCCGCCGGTCGATCGTCTACTACGTCTCGCTCGGCTCGATCCTCGTCATCGTCTGGCTCCTCCTGATCGCGCTCGCGGTCGCGCTCGTGGGCGTCTACACCTCCCCGATCCAGTCCTCGGTCCGCGCGCAGATCGATCTCGTGCCGTTCGCGGTCGGCGCCTCCACCGCGCGCATCGTCGCCGCCTACGCGATCTGCCTCGCCATCTCGCTCCCGCTCGCGATCCACGTCGCGCGGAGCTCGCGCGCGGGCCGGGTCGGCCTCCCGATCATCGAGGTGATCGCGTCGTTCCCGGCGACCGCCCTCTTCCCGGTGATCGTCTTCCAGCTCATCCCGTACATCAGTCCGGAAGGGGCCTCGATCCTGATGCTGATGACCGGGATGCTCTGGTACCTCTTCTTCAACCTGCTCTCGGGCATCCGGGCCCTGCCGCCGGATCTCACGGAGGCGGCCCGGGCCTACGGCGTTCGGGGCTCGAAGTTCTTCCGGCGCGTCCTGCTCCCCGGGGTCTTCCCCGCGCTCATCACGGGGTCGATCACGGCGTTCGGCGGCGGCTGGAACACGCTGATCGTCGCCGAGTACCTGAGCTCGGGGACCGGCAAGGCGCTGAGCGTGCTCGGCCTCGGCCAGCAGATCGACATCGGCTACAAGCTCGGGACGGCGGGCTATCCTCTGATGGCGACGGCGCTGCTCGCGATGGTCGTGACGGTCATCGCCATCAACGAGCTCATATGGAAGCCGCTCTACCGCCGAGCGGCGACGCGGTACCGGTACGACTGATCGGGGCCCGCCGGTCCGAGCGGTCGCGGGGTGAGGCGTGGCGCTGATCCGGGTCGAGCACCTCGACAAGAGCTTCGCGTCCCGCCACGGCTCGATCACGATCATGCAGGACGTCTCGTTCGACGTCAAGGACGCGGATTTCCTCGCACTGGTCGGTCCGTCCGGATGCGGCAAGTCGACCTTGCTCCGGCTCATCCAGGGGCTCGACCGACCGACCTCGGGTCGGATCCTGTTCCGCGACCAGCCGATCGACGGCGTCTGCAAGCAGATGGCGATGGTCTTCCAGAGCTTCGCCCTCTTCCCGTGGCTCACCGTCTCCCAGAACGTCGCGTTCGGCCTCGAGGCGCTGGGTTGGCCGCCCGCGCGGATCGCGCCCCAGGTTGAGCGCTACATCGGCGTCACGGGGCTCGATGGGTTCCAGGAGGCGTTCCCGCGCGAGCTCTCGGGCGGGATGCGCCAGCGCGTCGGCCTCGCCCGGGCGCTCGCGGTCGAGCCGGCCGTCCTTCTGATGGATGAGCCGTTCAGCGCGCTGGACGCGCTCACCGCCGAGAGCCTGCGCGACGAGATCCTGCAGCTCTGGCAGGACCCCGCCCTGCCCCCCGAGGCGGTCATCCTCGTCACCCACAACATCGAGGAAGCGATCGAGCTCGCCGACCGGGTCGTCGTCCTCTCCCGACGCCCGGGCCACGTCCTCGCCGAGATCCCGGTCGAGCTGACTCGCCCGCGCGACCGCAAGTCGAGCGCGTTCTACGACCTCACGGACCGGGTCTACTCCCTGATCACCGAGGGTCGGCCCGCCGGCGCGTCCGAGGCGGCGTTGAGCTCCACCGGCCGCTCCGGCGAAGGTTTATAGGAAACCGCCCGAGTAGGCCCCCTTCCGGAACGTCCGTGCCGACCACGTTTCCCAAGTCGAGCCCGACCGAGATGATGGGGCTCCTCGTCCTCCTGAAGGCCCACAAGGGCTCGGAGGACATCGCGCTCCTCGCGGACGACCTCGACCTCGAGATCGACGAGATCTTCCCGGCGCTCGAGTACGCGCAGGTCCTGCACCTCCTCACCGTCTCGGACGGCCGGGCGACGTTCTCGGAACTCGGGCAGCGGTTCGTCAACTCGTCGATCACCGAGCGCAAGGCGCTCCTCCGGGACCAGCTCCTCCGCACGACCTTGTTCAAGACGATCGTCCGGGCGCTCGAGGGGTCTCCCGGTCACAGTCTCTCGAGCGAGCAGTTCCACCAGATCGTCTCGTTCACGACCGCGCCGGCCGACGAGGCGGTGCAGAACATCGTGAATTGGGGGCGCTACGCCGAACTGTTCCGGTACGACGCGGCGGAGGAGCGGCTCATCGCGCGCCGTCATCCCACCTCGGCCAAGTCCTCGCCGAGCCGACCGCCGCCCCCCGGCGCCGGCGCGACCCCGAACAGCGCGGGGGGCGCGGCCCGATCGTCCTCGGGGACGAGCGCGACCTCGACGACCCACTCGGCTGCCGAGCGGATGGCGTCGGCGTAAGCTGCTGACCCCGGCCCGCCGCGCCGCCTCTTAAGCGGCGGCGCGCTCCCATCGACGAGGTCGGCCATGGACGAGCTCACGATCTTCGGCGTACCCGGCAGCCTCCGAAAGAACGCGTACTCCACGAGCCTGCTCGAGGCCGCACGCGAGCTCGCGCCGAAGGACGTTCGGATCGAGATCGGCGACATCCGCGGCTTCCCGGTCTTCAATCAGGACGACGAGAACGAGGCGCCCGCACCGGTCCGGAAGTTCCAGGAAGGGGCCCGGGCCGCCGACGCGATCCTGTTCTCGCTCAACGAGCACAACTACGGGCTCTCGGCCGCGGAGAAGAACGCGATCGACTGGGGCTCGCGACCCTACGGCAAGAGCGCCTGGGACGGCAAGCCGGCCGGACTCATGAGCGCGAGCGTGGGCATGATCGGGGGCGCGCGGGCCCAGTACGCGCTCCGCCAGACGATGGTGTTCCTCAACATGTTCCCCATCAACCGCCCGGAGGTCATCGTCACGTTCGCGCCCCAGAAGTTCGACGCGAACGGCCGGCTCACCGACGAGACAGCCCGCAAGATGATCGCGGGCCACCTGAACGAGCTCGTGCGGTTCACCCGCGTCCTGAAGCATTCGCACTGAAAGGTTCGCAGGCGCCGGATCGGCCGTAGACGTCCCGGCAAGTCCTTAAGCGGGACGCATCCTCCCCCGCCGCCGAGGGCACGTAGATCAGCGGAAGATCGCTGCTTTCGCAAAGCAGAGGTCGGGGGTTCAAATCCCCCCGTGTCCACTACCACTAACTGTTAGAGGGGATTCTTTTTTATTCCGGTTCGAATACCCTGACTGATGGGCCGATCGGAGTCA
>JASHYU010000198.1 GCA_030042855.1 Thermoplasmata archaeon | reverse complement strand
CGAGGCTGAGGTCCGGCCGGTAGAACGGGAGGTCGTTGTTCCCGCCGTCCCACAGGATGACGTCCGCCTCGCGCTCCGCCGCCCGGAGGATCGGCTCGTAGTCGACCCCCGCGAAGACGACCACCCCTTCGGCGAGGTGCGGCTCGTACTCCTCCCGCTCCTCGATCGTGCAGTGCGCGCGGTCGAGGTCGTCCGCGGTCGCGAACCGCTGGACCGCCTGCTGCGCGAGGTCCCCGTACGGCATCGGGTGCCGCACGACCGAGACGCGGAGGCCGGCCGCGCGGATCTGCCGCGAGACGAACCGGGTGAGGGGGCTCTTGCCGGCGCCGGTGCGGACCGCGCAGACGCTGACGACCGGCCGGGACGAGGCGAGCATCGTCGCTCGGGGACCGGCGAGGGAGAAATCGGCGCCGGCGGCGAGCGCCGTCGAGGCCTTGTCGAGCACGTCGGCGCTAGACAGGTCCGAGTAGGCGAGCATCACCTCGTCGACCTGCTCGCGGCGCACGAGGTCGGCGAGCTCCGTCTCCGGCACGATCGGGATCCCGTTCGGGTACCGAGGTCCCGCGAGCGCGGGCGGGTACGTGCGACCGGCGATATCCGGGATTTGCGCGGCGGTGAACGCGACGACCGTCACGTCCGAGCGACCCCGGAACAGGACGTTGAAGTTGTGGAAGTCGCGGCCGGCCGCGCCCAGGATGACGACCTTCAGGTTCGGCATGACCGACGGGACCGGGCAGGGCGATAAAGCGCCGGGGGACAGAGCCGGGCCGCCGGACGGAGGATAACCGCCGCAGAGGCTTATGGCGAGTGGTCCCCATCGGGCGGCATGACCGGCCGGCGGTGTGCTCGCGCGAGCTTTGCGGGGCGCGCCGCCACGGTCGTCGGCGCGGTCGTGCTCGGGGCGCTGATGATCGCCCCGAGCGGTTCCGCTCCCGCCGGATCCCCCCGGGCCCCCGCGGCGGCCGGTTCGACCGGGGGGCTGTCGGTCGACGGGTCGCTCGCGCCGTCCCCGCCTCCGACGCTCCCGACGTCCACCGCGTCCGCCCCCGACCTGGTCGCCGTTTCCGCGAGCGTCCCCGTCGGTCTCGAGCCGGCCAACCTCTCGTGGGACCCGGTGACCGGTCGAGTGTACGTCGCGAACGCCCTCTCGAACAACGTCAGCGTGCTCACGGGCCACACCGTGGCGTCCAGCGTCGGCGTCGGCAAGGAGCCGGTGGCGACGGTCTCCGACCCGGCCACCGGCGATGTCTTCGTCGCCGACGCTCGCTCCGACGGGGTCACCCTCGTGCGCGGTAGCTCGCGCGTCGCGAGCCTCGGGATCGGCGCGGCTCCCGGGGGCCTGACGTACGACCCGGCCACCGCCGACGTCTTCGTCACCGAGCCGGCCGCGGGCGCGGTCTCGGTCCTGAACAACGCGACCGACCTCGCGTATATCCCGGTCGGGCTCGACCCCACGGCGGCGGCGTTCGACGGCGCGAACGACACGGTGGCGGTCGCCAACGCGAACTCCAGCACGGTGAGCTTCCTGTCGCCGATCCAGGTCGTGGCGACGGTGGCCGTCGGCGTCGATCCGGACGCGGTCGCCTACGACCCGTCGAACGGGGCGATCTACGTCGCGAACGGCGCCTCCGACACGGTCACGGTCCTCGGGCCGGCGGGGTCGGCGACGGTCGCGGTCGGCACCGACCCCGGCGCGATCGCCGTCGACCCGGCGGACGGGCTCGTCACGGTCGCGAACGCCGGGTCGGCGAACGTCTCGATCCTCCTCGGCGCGGCGGTCGTCGGTTCGGTCCGGACGGGCGTCGATCCCGCGGCGGTCGCCTACGACTCGGTCACCGGCTCCACCTATGTCGCGAACTCGGGGTCCGACAACGTCTCGGTGCTCGACGGCACGGACGCCGTCGGCTCGGTCGCCGTGGGGTCGCTACCGGTGGCGCTCGCGGTGAACGGCTCGAGCGGCCAGGTCTACGTGGCGAACGAGCTGTCGCTCAACGTGAGCGTCCTCGGCGGCCTGGTCCCCCTCGCGACCGAACCGCTCGGCGGGGGTCCGGCCGCGGCCGCGACCGACCCGGCGAACGGTCTCACGTTCGTCGCGGAGGAGGGCGCCGACGCGGTCGGCATCTGGGACGGCGCGGTCCCCCTCCGGACGGTGCCGGTCGGAGTCGCCCCCGTCGCGGTCGCCTACGACCCGTCGGACGGCCTCGTCTACGTCGCCGACTCGGGCTCGGCGAACGTCTCGGTCCTCAACGGCACGGCGGTCGTCGGGACGGTGGCGGTCGGGCCGGACCCGACCGGGCTCGTCTACGACCCGGCCGAGGGGTCGGTCGCCGTCGTCGTCGCCGGCACCGACTCGGTCACGCTCCTCGACGGGGAGTCGGTCGGGGAGACGTTCGCGGTCGGGGCCGCTCCGGGCGCGCCGACGTACGACGGCGCCACGGGCGCGGTCTACGTCCCGAACTCGGGCGCCGCGACGCTCACCGTCCTCTCCCCGAACGGCTCGGAGTCGAACGTCAGCGTCGGGGCCGACCCCGGCGCGCTCGCCGTCGATTCGGCGACCGGCGAGGTGTACGTCCCGGACTCGGGCTCGGACAACGTCTCGGTCGTCCTGGGGGCGGCGGTCGTCGGCTCGGTGGCGGTCGGCGCGGCGCCGGTCGCCGCCCTCTACGACCCGGCCGCCGGAACGGTCGATGTGCTCAACGGCGGCTCGGACAACGTGAGCGTCCTCGCGGGCCGGGGCCTCGCGGCGACCGTCCCCCTCGGGGCGATCTCGCCGACCTCGGGCGTTTTCGACCCGGCGAGCGGCGTGGCGGTCGTGGTCGGCTCGACCGTCGGCGAGGCCGCGCTCGTGGGCGCGTCCACGATCGTCGGCACGGTCAACGTGAGCGCCGTGCCCGGCACGCCCGTGTACGACCCCGCCCAGGGGTTCGTCGTCGTCCCGGACGCCACCGACGGGGTCCTCACGATCCTCGCCCCGTCCTCGTTCCCCGTCGCCTTCGTCACGACCGACCTGCCGAGCGGGGGGTCGTGGTCGGTCGGGATCGCCGGCGCGAACGAGTCGAGCAACGGCTCGCGGATCGCGTTCTCCGAGCCGGTCGGCACCTACGCGTTCACGGTAGCCGCCCCCGCCGGGTACGCGGCGACGGCGTCGCCCGCGTCCCCGGTCGAGCTCGCGAACCGGGGGGAGACCGTGACCGTCACGTTCGCGGTCGTGACCCCCCAGTCCGTCACGTTCGGCGAGCGGGGCCTGCCGAACGGGACGACGTGGTGCGTCACCCTCCGCACGACCTCGTGCGCGAGCGGCGCGAAGGTCGTCTTCGCGTCGGTCGACCCCGGTCGGTACGCCTACAGCGTCGGCGCGATCCCCGGGTACGTGGCGACCGATCACGGCAACGTGACGGTCGGGGACGGACCGGTGTCGCGGACCGTGAAGTTCGCCCTCGTCACGTACGCGCTCGAGTTCGTGGAGAGCGGGCTGCCGAGCGG